>JAEUJK010000702.1 GCA_016794735.1 Gemmatimonadota bacterium
GTCACGTTGAACGACATCTGCCCCGTGATGTTCGCCGTCGGTGGCATGCGGAAGAAGGTCCCGCCTCGGGTCGTCTCGTTGAACGGCAACCCGCTCGTGGGGTTGCCCCCGATCGCGAACTGGTTGAGGCAGAGCGAGTACTGCAGCGGGTCCTCCCGATACAGGTCGCACTGCGACTTGGGATCGTACTCCTTCACGTTGTTGCCCGTCGGTGGGCGCTGCCGGTTGCTGTTGTACGACAGGTTCATGCGCCACCCCTGCCCCTTGGGGATCGAGAGGGTGGCGAGTCGCGCACTCCCGACGATCGAGCGGCCCGCCATCATGTCACTCGATCCCGCATTGCGCGCGCCCTGACGTCCCTGCTCCTGCCCTTCGCCCTCGCGCGGGGTCCGACGCGACCGCGCGGAACTGTCGACCATGCGGATCCCGAGAAAGCGGGCGAGGGTCTGGATGATGGGAGAGTTCTGGTCGAGCGAGAGGTTGGCGCGCACGCCTTCGCGATACGGCTTGAACACGGCCGTGTCCGAAATCGGGTCGCCGAGGAACAGCGAGTAGTTCATCCCGATCTCGAACCCGGGGAGCAGGTCAGTGCGCGCACTCCAGTCGAAGGTGCGGTTCGTGAGCCCGGTCCCGCCGGACGACTCGCGCTTGCGGATGAAGTCGTACGACAGCGTCGTGAAGTTCATCGCCAGCAACTTGATCTTGCGCCCCTCGGGCTGCGGCTGCGCGCGTCGCTCCACGGAATCCGCGGCCGTGCTGTCCGCGGTGCTGTCCCTCGGTGGGCGCACAACGGTCGGCGTTTCGGGGGCACGCAGCTTCGCCTCGAACGACGTGTTGAAGCCGAGGCTCAGCGCATTCTGCGGCAGGTTGCCGAGGAAGCCAACCGCCACGTCACCGTTGGCCGCGAGGAACTCATCCGACACGTTGCCCTTGGGCGTGTACTGCCACTGCAACGTGGGCTCGATGGCATGGCGGATCGTCTCGACTTTCCCGAAGCCCGGGAAGAATCCGTAGATCTTGGGCGACATCGAGACGCCGAACGCCGGCCGGAAGCCTTGCGACACGAACTTCCCACCGGTGCGTTCCGTGCGCACCAGCAGGGGTGAACGCCCATCCACCTTCTGGATCTGCACCGAGGGCGAGATGTTCAGCTTGCCTTGGGAGAAGTTGGGGAGGGAGAACGAGGTCTCCCACTCGAGCCCGGTGCGGTAGGTGCGCGCGAACACCCGATCCTGGCGCACCGACGTATCCCGCGGGTTGGGATAGATCACGCGACGCTCGGGGAAGTCGTTGGCGACGTCCGTGATGCGAATCGCGTTGCGCCAGCTGAAGCCGAAGATCTCGACCGGCGTATCGAACGAGATGGAGCTGTTCCGGGTGTTGCGCTTGAGGCGTTCGCTGGAGTCGATCCCGGCCGGCGTCTGCTTGTAGCGGAACGCGAAGTCGCCGACCTGGTCGATGTTCAGGCTTTGCGAGTTGGTGATGCTGAGGCTGGGGGTCCAGCTCATCCACTGCCCGAGCTCGATCGGCTTGGACGACACACGCAAGCTGGGAAAGTCGCGGTCGAGCTGGTCGCGGCCGGGATACTGCTTCTGCGTCCCGCCGAGGTCGAAGGAAAACGGCCCGCGCCCGGTGCGGAAGGTCGCCTGGGACGAGATCGTCTGGAGGGCAAGCTGCGGGTTGAAGGTCGTCTGGCGCTGCAACTTCGCATTGGACGTGTAGTTCACGTTGGCCGTGAATGACGTCCGCTCGGAGAACTTCTGCTGGTGCAGGAACGAGTACTGGTTCATCCGGTCGCCGTTGCGCCGGTACAGCGTGGAGATCCCCAGCTTGCCGTCGATGAAGCGGTCCTTCCACACGTAGTCGAAGGTGCTGTTGAGCTGGATGAACCCCGGGCTGTTGTTCTGCGTCCGCGCGTTACTCGACCAGTCCATGGTGAGCGTGGTGCTCACGTAGTCGTTGAGCGCGAAGTAGTACCCGATGTCCTGCACCGAACGCTGCAGGAAGGGCGACTGGCGGAAGATCTGGTTGAAGCCGATGCGCGGCGCGAGCAAGCCGCTGCGACGGCCGGGCCGCATGTCATTGAACACGAACGGCAGCCAGAGCACCGGGATGTCGCCGATGTACAACACGGCCGGGCGCACGACCATCACGTTCTTGGAGACCATCTTCATCTCGCGCGCCGCAAAGTGGTAATGCGGCTCGGTCTCCTCGCAGCTGGTGATCCATCCCTGCTGCGCATAAAACGCCGGCGCCCCGGTGCCGGTGGTGTCGCCGCGGAAGGCGGCCACGGTGCCGTGGACGATCCAGCGCTGGCCGCTCTCCACCGCGGTCGTGACGTTGCGTACCGTGCCGCGGCGGTTCTTCACGTCGTACGTGAGCCGACCGTAGGACACGACGTCGTCCTGCCCCTGGGCCGGGTCGCGCAGGACGAGCGTGTCACCACGCGCAGCGATGTACTGCGTGGAGTCGTTGAAGGTGATGGTGTCGCCGACGAGGATCGACGAGTCCTTCGCCACCTGCGCCTTCTGGCCCAGGAGCAACATCGTGTGCTCGAGCGCCTTGAAGACCACACTCGTCCCCTGGTACTTCGTGACGGAATACCCCTCACGCCCCAGGAGCGCGCCCATCACCGAATCCTCGGCGGCCCACTGGATCTCGCGTCGGGTCTGCACCGCTTCCAGCCCGGCCAGGCGGCTCTTGCGAATGGAATCGGCGCGCGCGCGGATCGTATCCGCAGCAGTCAGCGGTTTCTTCAGGGTGTCCGACGCAGCGCCCGCGGAGTCAGCCGGCGGACGTCGGAGGGTATCCGCAGCCGCAGAGTCCGGGCGCACCGGACGTGGCGGCGGGCCCTGCGCCGCTGCCTCGCGCATCGGGCACGCGAGCAGCATGGCGGCGACCCACACACGCCACTTCACACCGCGACCTCGGCTTCACGTTCGCGTTCGCGTTCCTTCCGCAGCTTGCGGCGGTAGATGACGATCGAGCACAACACGCTGATCTCGTAGAGCCCGATCAACGGGAGGGCCACCGCGGCCAGGGACACGGGATCCTGCCCCGGCGTGATGAAGGCCGAGGCCACGAGGCACGCGACGAGGGCGTGCCGACGGTACTTGTTGAGGAAGGCCGGCGTGACGATGTCGAGCGCCGTCAGCGCGATGATCGCGATGGGCAACTCGAACACCGCCCCCATGATCAACGAGAAGCTGATGGCAAAGTCGAAATACCGCGTGACGTCGATCATCGGCGAGATCACGCTCGACTGCACGTTGAGCAGGAAGTTCAACGTGAGCGGGATCAGCACGAAATACGCGAGCGACACGCCGCCCATGAACAACACCGCGCCGAAGATCAGCACCGGCACGATCACCCGCTTTTCGTGCTTGTACAGCGCCGGCGAGAGGAACGACCAGAACTGGTACACGATCACCGGCGACGCGAGGATCGCGCCGATCGCGAACGCGGCGCTCATCACGATCTTGAATGCGCCGGCCGGATGCGTGGTGATCAGCTTGCCATCCGGGAGGTACGGCAGGATGGGTTGCGCCAGGAACTTGATGGCGTCGTAGCGCAGCAGGACGAAGAACGCGACGCCGACGCCAACGATCACCGCCAGCAGCGACCACAGGATACGCCAGCGCAGTTCCTCGAGATGCTCGAGGAACGGCATTTCCGCCTGGTTGCCTACCCGGCCCTGCGACTCTGCCATCGACGCCTCAGCGATTGCGCATGAGCCACTCGCGCGCGAAGTCCGCGGCGTCACTCACCGGGTACTCCTTCGCGACGCGCTCCATCATCGCGCGGGCTTCGGCGCGTCGCCCACGACGGGCGAGCGAATTGCCGAGCTTGTAGAGCGCCGTCGGCGCGCGCGGCGCCCGCGGGTACTCACGCACCATGCGGAGGTACATGCTGTCCGCCTGCGCCGCCTTGCCGTCCGCGTCGTACGCATCGGCAAGGAACACCATCGCGTCCGGTGCGACCTCGGCGGTCGGGTACTTCGCGAGGATCTCCTCGAAGGCGGCTTGGGCCGCCGAGAGGTTGCCGCGGGTCGCCTGGGCGAGCCCTTCGGTGTAGAGCTGCGCTGGGCCAACGGTCTCGACCAACGGTGCGGGTGGTCGCTGCGCACCAGTCGTCGTGTCGCCCGGTGCGGCGACGGGCGGCCGCATCTGCGCCTCACGCGCTTCCATGATGCGCCGTTCGTTGTCCGCCTGGAATCGCGCGATCATGGACTGGCTGGCGCCCACCAACTCCTGCGTCTGGATCAACATCTCGCGCAGCTGGCGAAAGTCGCTGCGGTTGTCCCCATTGCTCGTCACGAGACGCGCCCCGAGGGCGCGCAGCGAGTCGTTCACCTGCGCGAGGTTCCGCGCCAGGCTGGCGTTGAGCTGGTCGACCTGCCGGGCGCGGGCGGTATCGGCCGCGGCCGCCTCACGACGCAACGTGAGGATGTCCCCCTGCAGGATCCGCACGTCGTTTCGCGTAGCGAAGCAGGCACTCGTGCTGAGCACGAGGACCGGCGCAAGGCGGTGGAGGCGTGGCAAGCCCATCAGCGTGGGGGTACGAGGTTATCGCCGCCAGCG
>JAEUJK010000713.1 GCA_016794735.1 Gemmatimonadota bacterium
CTTCGATCGCTACTTCTACGCCGCCGACCGCGACCTGCCCCTGCTCTTTGTGGATCACCAACTCCTGGCAGCGGTCGACCCTGGCCGGGCGCAACGCCTCACGGCGATGATCGACACGCTGCGCACCTGGGACCGTCGCGGGAGCGCGACCTCGGTCGCGGCGCTCTGGTTCGTGCGGTACCAGGCCCTGACCGTGCCGCGTGACCGACGAGGCGACACCACCACGTTCTATCGCGTCGCGGCGCTGGAGCAGGTGCGGGACTCGCTCATGACGACATTCGGGCGAGCCGAGGTCCCGCTGGGGGAGGTGCTGCGCCTGCAGCGCCTCGACCTGCGGCGCGGTGTCACGACGTATTCGGACGACCGCCCGTCGCTGCCACTCCCGTCGGGCCCTGCGCAATGGACCGGCTCGATCTTCACCGTCGGCCCGCAGGGGTCGCGCACCACCAGGCGCGAGTACGACGTGGCGGGATCCGCGTTTGTCGCCGTCATCGAGTTCGGCCCCACGATCCGCGCGCGCTCGATCACCCCGTTTGGGCAGAGTGGCGACCCGGCGTCGCCACACTTCCTCGACCAGGCGCCGCTCTTTGCTCGCGGCGAGTTCAAGCCGGCGTGGTTCACGATGGAGGAGATCCGCGCCAACCTCGAGCGATCCTACCAGCCGGGCCGTGAGGTAGGTTCCGGTCGTTAGTCTCCGCCTCTCCAGCCTCGCTCATGCCCAGCTCTCGCACCGCCATCGTGCTCGGCGGCTCCGGATCGGTCGGTCGCGCCCTGCTCGAGGTGCTGTTCCGCGACGACAGCTTCACGGCGGTCATCACCCTGTCGCGTCGCTCACTCCCTGAAGCGGTCGGTTTGGCGCAGGCTTCGGGGCGGACACTCATCGAACAGCTGGTGCCCGACATGTCGCCGGCGTCGCTTGCTGCGGCCACCCTCGAGGCGGCGCGTGCGGTGGATGGCGAACTCGAGGCTTTCAGCGTCCTCGGGATTGGCGCCGGTACGGCGCGCCTCACGATCGAGGAGCATCGAGCCGTGGATGTCGCCCTGAACGAGGCGTTCGCCCGTGCGTTGCGCGACTCGGGCAAGGTCCGCCACCTCGCCTTCATGAGTGCCGTCGGTGCCGACCCGAACGCCAGTGCCTCCGGCGGCGGTGGCGCCGGGATGTCGCGATACAATCGGGTGAAGGGAGAGGCCGAGGTGGCGGTGCGCGCGAGTGGTCCGGCGGTGGTGAGCATCTTCCGGCCCGCGATGATCATCGGGTCGCAGCACACACCGTGGCTGCTGGAGAAGCTGCTCCCGCTGTTCTCGTGGGTGACCCCCGCGAAGTTCACGTCGATCACCGCGACGCAGATCGCGCAGGCGATGGTGGCCACGGCTCGGCGCCATCCGACGGCGAGCGCGACGTATCACTATCCCGAGATGATGGCGCTCATCGCGGGCGGGACGCGCTAACGCATCGCGGCGATGGTGGCGGCCAGATAGAGCCCCACGCCATACACGAGGTGCGTCCCCAGGCTCTTGAGGCGCGCCCGAGTTGGCGCGCGCGTCCGCGCGGAGGCGATCCCCATCCCTAACGCCGGGTGCATGACGAACCACGGGATGACCACCGTGACAACCCCGAACGCGAGGGCGGGCAGGACGGAAGGCGCGGCGAGCCATCGCGTGCCAACCAGTGCGATGAACCCACCGGCAAGCGAGACACCGATGGCGTAGTGGGCCGCCCATCCTGTTGGACACTCGTGCGTTCGGGCAGCCGCTGCCGCGATGTCCGCGTGCACGAACCGTCCCGGCATGTGCCGGATCCACCGACCGAGGAGGCAATAGTCGAGCGAACGAACGCCGAGGGCCACCCGAAGGCCGGTGGTCCACAGGTCGATGCACAGGGTGGCGCCAACCCCAATCACGACGACGATCATGACGGTCGACATCACGCGGCACCCACGCTTTCCGCGACCTGGGTGCGCCGTGTCGGCGCCAAACTCGTGACAGCACCTCGTCGGGTGCGACGGATGACCCACTCGGCCACGAGCGCGTTGATCACCCACCCGCTCCCCATCATGATGGCGCGCGGCAACCGCCCGGGGTGCAGGTCCACCAGGACGAACCATGGCAGGTGCGTGAGGACCTGTGTTGCGGCGCCCATCCCGAGTGCATAGGCGCGAATCATCCACTCACCATGGATGGCATACTGGCGCCGGCGAATGGCCACGAGTCCTTGCAGCAGCGCCCACAACATCACCGTCCCCACCACCAGCCGCTCCAGGTACACACCCAGTCCATCATGGTCAGGCCAGGGATAGGTCACCGTCATCCAGAGCCCGGTGATCGCAACGATCACCGCCGTCGGGAGAAGGAGGCGTCCCGCGACCCGATGCCAGGCATGACGG
>JAEUJK010000734.1 GCA_016794735.1 Gemmatimonadota bacterium
CGGTGCGTCGCCGCGT
Organism: Gemmatimonadota bacterium; assembly: GCA_016794735.1. Lineage (GTDB taxonomy): Bacteria > Gemmatimonadota > Gemmatimonadetes > Gemmatimonadales > Gemmatimonadaceae > RBC101. Next base: position 17 of record JAEUJK010000734.1, read on the forward strand.
CCACATCCACCAGGGCGTGCAGGCGCGTGTGCGGCTCGAAGGTCAACAGGCTCGTGCGATAGGCGGTGCGCGGCCCGATGAGTCGCACCGGCACGGCGCGAAACGGCTCCACCATCATCACACCATCCAGCCGGCCCAGCGCGGCGGCGGCAGCCGGCGGCGCAGGACTGGCAAAGGCAACGGTGGTCGTCGCCCGCTCCACGCGATAAAACTGGAGCGCCTTCATGTACTCGACGGTGTCGAACATCCCCAGCGACATCGTCACCAACCCACCGGCCACGCCGAGTCCAACGACAGAAAGCGCCGCACGCACGGGACGCCGCTCGAGCTGGCGCACCACCACCTGCGCGGCGGGGCCCGGATGCAGCCCGGCTGCCTCGAGGAACCCGCGACGGTAACGCGCCGGCGCCTCGGGTCGCATGGCCTCCGCTGGCGGCAGGGACACCGTGCGACGCACGGCGCGCACCGCTCCCGCGAGCCCGGCCCCCACGGTGATCACCAGCCCGAGCAGGAGGACCTCAGCGTCCTGCTGGTACGCGGCAAACGGAAACTGGAAGAACCGCGCGTACACGCCGGCGAGGCTGCGCGCGAACCCCACCCCCAGCACGGCGCCGCCGACTCCGCCAATGCCGATCGGCACCAGCGCGAGGGCCAGGAAGTGGCCAGCGATGGTCGCGTTGCCGTACCCGAACGCCTTGAGCATCGCGACCTGCTCGCGTTGCGTGCCCACGAGCCGCGACAGCACGATGTGCAGCAGGAACGCCGTGACGCCAAGGAAGATCCCGGGGAGCAGGATGCTCGTGACCTGCGTCTCCTCGATCTCGCCGCTGAGGAACTGGTCCGACAGCTGGTCGCGCCGCGGAATGGCGCCCGGGCCGCCATATCGCGCGAGCAGCGAATCCACCGCCGCGAGGGTCGGGACCACCGGGGCCGTCGGTGTGAGGAGGAGGGTCATCGCGTTCCAGGCACCGCGCATGTCGAAGGCCGCCGCGATGGCGTCGCTCGACATCCAGATCACCCCAAACCGCCGATTGTCGGGAAAGATGCTCGCGGCCCCGATCTCATAGACGTATTCGGGCGAGATGGCCGTCCCGGTGACGTGGAGCGTGCGCCACGTGCCATTCAGCACCGCGCCGATCGAGTCCCCCGGGGCGAGGGCGTTCGCACGCGCAAAGGCCTGGCTGACGATGACCTCGTCGTGGTGCCCGGCATCGGGCCAGCGGCCTCGGGTCAACGTGAGCGCGTTGAGCATGGGCGAGCGCGGCACGGGTACCGAGACCAGCCGACCGACCGCCGGCTCCTCGAGGCGTGGCACGTCGATCGTGACGTCGTAGACCAGGCGCGCTTCCACCTCGCGAACGCCGGGGACGAGGGCGACTTCGGCGGCGACCGCGAGTGGCGCCCGGGTCACCACGGCGAACGCGTCGCCGAACCGCGCTTCTCGATAGTACTGGTCGCGCGCCTCGCGCAGGTAGCCGTGCATGGACCGCAGGGACACAAACAGCGCCATGCCGGCCGCCACCACCAGGGCAATCGCGCCGAGTTGTCCCCGGCTGTGCCAGGCATCCCGCCTGAGCTTGCGCGTGAGGGCGGCCATCGTCACCACTCCAGGGCGGCGGCCGACGGCGCCCGCTGCTGCGTGGTGTCCTCCACGATGCGTCCGCTGCGCATGCGGAGCACGCGGTCCGCCAGCTGCGCGATGACGGCGTTGTGCGTGATGATGACGGTGCTCGTCCCCAGCGTCGTGTTCACGTGCAGCAGCGCATCGAGCACGACCTTGCCCGTCTCCGCATCGAGGGCGCCCGTGGGTTCGTCGCACAACAGGACGTCGGGACGCTTGGCGATGGCGCGCGCAATCGCGACGCGTTGTTGCTCCCCACCCGAGAGTTGTGCCGGAAAGTGGTGCAAACGCTCGTGCAGCCCGACCAGCTCCATCGCCTCCCGCGGGGTCATGGGCGAGGTCGCGATGTCGGTGACCAGCGCCACGTTCTCGAGCGCCGTGAGGCTCGGGATGAGGTTGTAGAACTGGAAGACGAAGCCGACGTGTTCGCGGCGATACCGCGTGAGCGCGTCGCCCGATGCGCCGACGAGGTCGTGGTCGGCGAATCGCACGGTGCCACTCGTCGGGGCGTCGAGTCCACCCAGGATGTTCAGGAGCGTGGACTTGCCGCTCCCCGATGGGCCGAGGATGACCGCGAGTTCACCCGGGTAGAGATCGAGGTCGATCCCCTGCAGTGCGAGGACCTCGACCTCTCCCATGGCGTACCGCTTGGTCAGCCCCCGCGCGTGGAACAGCGGGGTCCGGCGAGCGTCGTTGGGCCGCGCGATCGACATGGAGCCCTCCTGACGCAAGCTGGGTGGCCCCGGAGGCGAATCCTGTCAGCGAGCGGCGGACACCGGTCAGGGGAGTGCTGACGACTGGTGAATCAGCGCGACCTGGGCCAACATGGCCAGATGGCAGAAGCGCTCAAGCACCACATCGGAACGGGAGTGGTCCGGGCCATCGCGGCGGAGCTGGCGGGGGCCTGGCCCGCGTTCGACGCACCGGCCTTCACCCGCGACGCGCAGCGCGGGCTCGACGCGCTCGAACTCCTCCCACGGGGCATCCACATCGCGGCCGCGATGCGCCGCCACCTCCCGGCAGAGTACCCGGAGGCGGTCCAGATCCTGGTGGATTCCCTCGGTCCGCCGATCGGCGAGAGTACGCTCGCAGGGATGGGTGTCTTCCATTACCTGCCGCACGTCGCGTTCATCCGCGACTTTGGCGTGGATCACTTCGAGGCGTCGATGGCTGCGCAGTACCACCTCACGCAGCGATTCACCGCGGAGTGGTGCATCCGGCCGTTTCTCGAGCGGCACACCGAGGCGACGCTCGCGCAACTGCGCATTTGGGCTGCAGATCCCAACGTGCATGTCCGACGCCTGGTCTCCGAGGGCACGCGACCGCGGCTTCCGTGGGCGCCGCACCTCAAGGCGTTCATCGCCGATCCCACGCCCACGCTCGGCTTGCTCGAGCTGTTGAAGGACGACCCCGAGCGATACGTCCAGCGATCGGTGGCCAATCACCTCAACGACATCGCGAAGGACCACCCGGACGTCGCGGTGGAGGTTGGCGAGCGTTGGCTGGTGGGTGCAACGGATGCCCGTCGCTGGATCGTGCAGCACGCGCTGCGTTCCCTGGTGAAGCGCGGGCATCGCGGGGCCCTGTCCGCGATGGGCGCTGGGAGCCGGGCTGCGGTGCGTGTGGACCGTGTCGAGATCACGCCGCGCCGCGCCGCCATCGGGAGCACGGTGAGGTTCTCCTTTGACCTGGTGAGCCGCAGCAAGTCATCGCAGGACCTGCTGGTGGACTTTGCGGTGTACTTCGTGAAGGCGGACGGCAGCGCGCGTCCCAAGGTCTTCAAGCTCAAGCGGGTCACCCTGCCGGCGCGCGCGCGTGCCTCGTTCAAGGGAAGTGTCTCGCTCAAGGTGCACACGACGCGCACACCGTATCCGGGCACACATCGGCTCGAGGCTCGCGTGAATGGCCAGGCGCTTCCGCTCGGCCAATTCACGGTCCTGCGGCCACGTTAGGCACCGCGTGGCAGGGGCCCTGCAGGGCGGCTCACGCAAACGACCCGCAGGCAACGCGCCGCTCCACACCGGCAACCGTGACATGGAGGTCCATGACGTATGCGGCCTTCGAGTAGGAGGTGGGCAGGCGCACGCTCACGCTGGCCGAGGGCGCCCCGCCGTTTGCCGCGGGTTGCCCCGTGACCGCCGGCAGCGTGAGGACCAGGGTACCGATGGCCGGGCAGCTCCCCGTGTGCACATGGGCGACGTACTGCTGGCCAACCACCGTGGGGGTGAAGGTGGCGCCGAACATGAAGTCGCGCGCCCCCGTCTCGTAGTCTCCACTCCCGAACCCGGTGATTCCGGAGTTGTCCACGGGGTTGAAGCTCACGAGAACGAGGTTGAATCCCTCCAGGGAGCTGGTCAGCATCTCCCCAAAGCAGCCCGTGAGCGCCAGCGGGGCAAGGAGGGCAACGGCGAGGCGGCGGATGGCGCCGGGCATGGGAGTTTCCGGAGTCGGGAGTGGACCAACGCGCGAGTGGTGGCGCGCGATCATGATCTCCCTGGATCCGATGCCAACCCATACGTCATGTGACGGAGACAGCGTGCGACGCGGGCGGGCTTCCTACGGACGCGGCACCCCGTACTGCTGCGAGAGGGCTTTAGCGGCCGCCGTGTCACCCGCCTGCCGCCAGAGGGCAGCGAGACGACCAACCATGCCACGCACGACCTGCCCGGTGTCGGGATTCGACCGCCGGCCCACGGCGAGCGCGCGTTGCTGGATCGTGATGGCCTCGCGCCCGCGTCCACGCGCGCTCACGACACCCGCGAGGCGATCGAGGGTGGTCGCGACCATGGGATGATCCGGGCCAAGCCGCAGCTCGAACGCGGCGAGCGCCTCACGACTCAACCCCTCCGCCTCGGCGAGCAGTGCACTGGAGCTGTCGCGCACCCCGCGTTCCGCCACGATGCTGGCCAGCGACAGGATCACCCGCGCCGTGACCGGATGGTCGCGCCCCTGCAGCCGCGACTGGCGCTCCAGCAATTCCCGGTAATCCGCCTCGGCACCAGCGGCATCTCCCCCGGCGCGACGAAAGGCCGCGAGGTTGCTGAGGGCGACCGTGGTGCGCTGGTGGTCGCGTCCAACGGCGGCTTGCAGGGCACTCAATGCAAGGCGTTGAGTCGTGACGGCGCTGTCGAGTTGGCGCTGCAGGTAGAAGGCCGCCGCGAGGTTGTTCGCCGTGATCCCCACCGCGCGGTGCTGGTCCCCGACCGTCGCCCGTCGGATGGCGAGCGCCTCCCGCAGGACCGCCGTCGCAGCCGGATACTGTTGCGTCGCGTTGTAAAGGACGCCGAGGTCATTAAGGGAACGCGCGAGCGCCTCTGGTGCGCGTGTGGAGTCCGCGCGGCGGCGCCGGACGGCCTCGAGCAGGAGCGGCTCGGCTTCCTCTCGTTCGCCACGTTCGTGCAGGATCCAGCCGAGAAGGTTGAGCGACGCGCCAATGTCCGGATGATCCGGTGGCAACACGCGTTGTCGTAGCGCGAGGGCCTCGCGGGCGAGGGGTTCCGCCTCGCGATAGAGGCCGAGCCGATCGTAGCCGTCAGCCAGGACCTCCATCATGTCGGCCTTGAGGGCGTCGCGACCGGCGTAGGCCACATTGAGCTGCGCACGCTGGCGGTCAAGGAGGGCGCGCACGGAGACCGTGTCGCCCACCGCCTGGTCAGCACCGGTGGCCCCAAACATCTCCAGCAGGAAGCTCCGCACCTCGAGGGCCTTGTCCCGCTCGGCCTGCACTCGCGCCGCCTCCCGCGCCACTCGTCGGCTGGTGACGACGCTCGTGACGGCCACCCCCACCAGGGCGGTGACAATCGCCGCCGACGCCACCACGCTCCCGCGATTGCGGCCCACGAACTTCCGCACGCGGTAGCCGATGGTATCCGGGCGCGCACTCACCGGGCGGCCATCGAGGTAGCGACGGATGTCCTCGGCGAGTGCGGCGGCCGATGGGTAGCGACGCGACGCCTCCTTTCGGAGGGCCATGAGGACGATCGTGTCCAGGTCGCCTGCGAGGGTGCGCGCGAGTGTCGATGGATCCAGCCCACGCGCGTGCGCCACCGCGACATTCCCGGGGATCCGCGCACTGGGGAGCGCGGGTGGTTCCGACACCACGGCTGCCTCGAGGTCTGGCCGCGTCATCCCGGGGCGTCGATAGGGATGCTCGCCCGCCAGCAGCTCGTACAGGATCACGCCCAATGCGTACACATCGGTGGCGGTGGTGATCGCCCCGCCGGTGACCTGCTCCGGGGCCGCGTACTCCGGCGTGAGCAGGCGCAGTTCGGTGCGGGTCTCGATGGAGGTCCCAAACGATTCCGTGCCTTCGAGCACCTTGCCGATCCCGAAGTCGAGGAGCTTCGGCGTGCCGTCTGTCGTGACCAGAATGTTGCCGGGCTTGAGGTCGCGATGCACGACCAAGCGCTGGTGGGCGTGTTCGACCGCCTCGCAGATCCGCAGGAAGAGCGCCAGCCGCTCGCGGATCCCGCGTCGCTGGTCATCGCACCACGTCGTGAGCGGCGTGCCCTCCACCAGCTCCATCACGAAGTACGGTTGCTGGTCCGGGGTCACCCCGCCGTCCAGCAGCTGCGCGATGTTGGGGTGATGCAGCTGCGCGAGGATGCGTCGCTCGAGCCGGAAGCGCCGGATCACCTCGTCGCTGTCACGGCCCCGGCGGATCACCTTGAGCGCCGCCGCCTGCACCGCACCATCGACGCGTCGCACGGCGTGGTAGACCTCACCCATCCCGCCGCGGCCAAGGAGGTGCGTGATCTCCCATGGCCCGATCGCCTCGCCGGTGCGATCGCGCGTCGCCGCCGGCACCTCCACCAGCGGGTGGGCGAGGTACTCGGGATCGGTTTCCCACTGCGCCAGCAGCGAGACCACCTCGGCGTGGAGCGCCTCGTCGCCACCGCATGCGGCGCGCACGAGCTGCTGGCGATCGCTCGGGGTGGCATCCATCGCCTCCGCGAGGATGGCCTCCACGCGCGCCCAGCGTTCGGCGTTCACGCGCCGAGTCCGGTCAGCGTGCCGACATTGCCCCGCAGCTCGCGACGGAGCCAGGCGCGGGCCGCCGACCACTGACGACGCACGGTACGCTCGGATGAATCCAGCATGGTGGCGATGTCCCCCTGGCTGAGCCCACCGAAGAAGTGGAGCTGCACGATACGCGCTCCTTCGGGGTTGAAGGCGGCCAAACGGGTGAGGGCATCGTCGAGGGCCACGAGTTCCTCGGATTGCGCGTCGGTGAGGGCGACCGCGTCGATGGCGTCGTCGAGCGGGACGTGCTCGACGTGGCCGCCGCGCTTTCCGCGAAGCCGGCGCCGTGCGTGGTCCACGAGGACGCGTCGCATGGCCTCGGAGGCGACGGCAAAGAACTGCTCGCGGTTCTGCCAGTTGGCGCGTTCCTGGGCTGCAAGGCGCAGGTAGGCCTCGTGGACCAGGCCGGTGGTACCGAGGGTGTGGCCGACCGGCTCGACCCGCAGGCGGCCGTGGGCGATGCGCGTGAGTTCATCGTAGACCACCCCGACCAATCGGCCGAAGGCCTCGCGATCGCCGCCCGAGGCGGCGTGCAGGAGGCGGGTGATCTCTCCGTCGTCGTGCGGGTGCGCGTCGGCCATGGGGAACCCCCGGGCCCCTAGCTTAGCCCGCCGATGCGGGTGGGGAACAGGGAAGGCGTGGCCGGTGGCCGCCGGACATGGCGCGTAGCCCGGGTGATGCCCTTGCCGGGCGGTTGCCCGGCCAGCCTTCCCTGGAGCCCTGCCATGCGCCGTCGCATCGAGTTTGCCCTCGCCGCTTCCACCTGGCTCGTCGCCGCAGCCTGCGGTGGCGGTGATGGGGGGCCTCCCTCCCCGCCCCCGCCCCCGACGGTGGCCAGTGTCGTGGTGGCCCTCGCGTCGGCGTCGATTCCGGTGGGACAGACCACCACCGCGACGGCGACCGCTCGTGATGCCCAGGGGGCAACGATTTCGGGGAAGACCCCCAGCTGGTCGAGCGCCAACAGTTCGGTGGCATCGGTGAGTGGGGATGGGACCGTCACGGGAGTGGCTGCGGGGAGTACGGAGATCACCGCCACCATCGATGGCCGGACCGGCTCGGCGACGGTGACCGTCACACCGCCACCCGTCTCGACCGTCACGGTCACGCTGTCGGCGCCGACGATCTCGGTCGGACAGTCCACGCAAGCGACCGCAGTCTTGCGCGACGGTTCTGGTGCCGTCGTCACGGGGCGGACGATCGCGTGGTCGTCGTCGAACACCGGGGTCGCCACCGTGACGAATGCGGGACTCGTCGTTGCGATCGCTGCCGGCAGCGCGACCATCACCGCCAGCAGCGAGGGTCGCACGGGCCAGGCCACGGTCACGGTGATCGTCGTGCCCACGGTTGGTAACGTCGTCCTGCTCGGGGCCAATGGCCAACCGCTGGATACCTCGCGGGTTGCCGGTCGCGTGACGATCGAGCTCGACATGACGCTGCCGCCGGGGTGGCGTGGCGTGCGCGAGGTGCGCATCGGGTCACGCGTCTTCCGCCGCGACTCGGTGGCCGGGAGTTCCGTGCTGGATGCGGCGCGCCTGCTGCGCGAGGCCGCCGTGATGGACGTGTCCTCTCCCGTTGCCACGCTCTCCAGTGGGGAGCTGCAGTACCTGACGTTGGGCAACGGGCCGCAAACCGCCGTCATCGACCTGGTCGGCTCGATCCCGCCAGCGAATCCGACGACCACGTCGTCGCAGGTCCAGTTCCGGACGCAGCAGAACAACTTCCTGCACCTGTTCATCGATCCGCAGCAGGAGCGCACCATCGCGGGAACGTCGACGTCCACCGGCGACATCAAGGGACGACTCGGGATCGGGATCTTCGACCAGGATGCGATCCAGAGCGTGGAGATCCTCATGGGACCCGCGTCGGCGCAGTATTCCGGCACGACGTCGTTGGTGAGCATTGCCACGCTGACGGGATCGAGCTTGCGGCGGGAGTTCAACATCCCGCGGTCGGCCCTCCCGGGTGAGAGTCCCCTCTCGGGGTCGGCGTTCCTGGCGCGCGTGCAGTGGAGGGACTACGGGTTGTGGGATCCGCGATTGCAGACCTACGCCACCGCCAACTGGGCCGCCAGCATCAATGGGTCCGGCTTTGCCCACCCGGTGAACAACACGACCGGCGTGAATGTCCCGGCCAACATCGGATTGCAGTACACGCCGACGCCCGACGTGAGCCAGCTCCTGCCGGGGTTCGTGCCCTACACGACCTCCATCACCTACGATCACAGCCTGAACGCGCCGGTGGACGTCTTCTCGATCCTGCAGGCCAACAACACGATCGGATCGTCGCTCTACGCAACGGGGACCGAGGTCGGCAGCTTCTCGAACCGGCTGCGTTCCACCTACGACCTGCGCCTGGGGCTCCAGTACTCGCGCTTCTCCGATCGATCAGGCATCGACGCGACCAAGACCACGATCCGGTACGGGAGCCTGTTGTCACCCAAGTCGGCGTGGACCACCTGGTCGCCGACCGTCCCGCTCCCGGGCACGAGCGGATCCTACACCCTGGGCGCCGAGGCGTGCTTCGAGGACTTCGCGGGCAACACCGGCTGCGCCGACCTGGTGACCAATGCCTTGAACAACATCACGTCGACCGGCAGTCCCGGGGGTATCAACATGCGGGCTGCGTTTGCCGTTGGCGGACCGACGGGCACGATGACCTTTGGTGGCGTGACCAGCCCCTTCATCAACAACTGGCCGACCGTCGGCACGGCGTCGCGGACGGCGATCGCGTCAGGATTCACGCCGGGCTACCTGCCCAGCCTGTTCGGTGCGTGGAACGTGGAGATGTCCTACGGCACGACCACCCGGAAGCTGTTTGGCACGGGCCCGGCGGGAGCAGACCCGGTGTTGTATCCCTCGGTGACGTCGGGGAACGGGGGGAATGCCAACTTCGCCTTCAACACATGGACGGCGCAGGCGCTTTCCGTCGTTGGGTCGGACGAGGGGGTGTATCGCGGGACGTTCGCCTACCGGCAGGCCGATGGATCCCTGTTCGGATCGCCGCAGAGCGTGTACCTGGTCAACGACCGCACCAGCCCGTCGAAGCCCACCGGCACCTACCAGGGCGGACAGGCGCGCGACAACTGGGATGCCGTGATCAGCGGCACGGACAACGTGGGGTTTGGTGGCATGGCGTGGGGCTGGCGCAGCACCAAGGTGGACACGCGTTTCCTCAACGACCGGTTCTACTACTACGAGGGCCAGCAAACGATCGGTGGAGGACCTACGGCACCACTGGAGGCCAGTGGCAGCTGGGCCATCGGTGGCGTGATCCCCGGTTCGATCACCTTCGCCGACGCGGGCGGCGGGTTCTCGGGCGCCACCGCGTCCGCATTCGATGCGCTGGTCGACAAGTTCTGGGACCTGGGGGGAAACCCGAGCTTCGAGGAGTTCTTCACCTTCCTCGCCCTGTTTCCCGACCGGCAGACCACGCCGCCGGATCGCTTCGAGCAGTTCCAGAGTGGCGCATCGGCCTGCGTGGGCACCAGCACCTTCTGCGGCTCGGTGCCGCGGACGCGATTCCTCGATGGTGGGATCACGACACTCACCAGCACGCGGTTCGTCGACAAGCTCGACGTGTTCGGCGTCCACGATTTGACCAAGCGGGTGCACTACTTCGGGTCGAGCACCTCCACGCAGACGAGTCCGTTCTCCGGGAAGTTCAGGACCTTCTACTTCGTCCCCTTCGACGCAGGGCGGTTCGGGGGGCCGGCGGGCAACTACAACCTGTTCTCGGTGGCCCGCTCGTCCATGGACGATGTCTTTGTCTCCAACTTCCTGCCGTTTGCCGTGCTCAAGGGACAACCCTGACCACTGGTTGGACCTCGCGGGGGATCGCTAACTTGGCGCCGTTCCCACCGTGATGGACGCATGAGCGACGCCCTTTCCCGACGTGACTTCCTGAAGGTTGGTGCGGTGGCTGGCGCCGGCCTCGCCAGCGGAGGGGCGCCGCTCGAGGCGGCACCCCTCGCCCCCGTGGACCGCGTGCTCGCGGACACGATGATGGGGGTGCCGTTTGCACCGACCCGGACGCCCCGCATCGCGATCGTCGGGACGGGACTCCGCGGTCGCAGTGTGCTGCACGAGCTGCTTGGGGTGGTCAATGTCCAGATCACCGCGCTGTGTGACACGGTGCCGGAGAAGGTGGCGATGGCCCGCGAGCAGGTGCGCAAGGCCGGCCACACGTACGAGGTCGCGACCTACAGCGGCAGTGAACGGGCGTTCGAGCAGCTGGTGTCGCGCGACGACATCGACCTCGTGTATACCGCGACCCCGTGGGAATTCCACGTGCCGGTGTGCCTCGCCGCGATGCGCGCCGGCAAGCATGCGGCCACCGAGGTGCCCGCCGCCTACACCATGGAAGAGCTGTGGACCCTCGTCGACACGTCCGAGGCCACCCGTCGGCACTGCATCATGCTGGAGAACTGCAACTACGGCTACAACGAGTTGCTGGTGCTCAACATGGTGCGCGCCGGGATGTTCGGTGACCTCAAGCACGGCGGCGCCGCCTACAACCACGACCTCCGCTCGATCCTGTTCGAGAATCGCGACGAGGGACTGTGGCGTCGCTGTCACCACACGCAGCGCAACGGCAACCTGTACACCACGCACGGGTTGGGTCCGGTGGCGTTCTACATGGACATCAACCGGGGCGACCGGTTCGACTACGTGGTCTCGATGAGCACCCCGGAGATGGGGCTCACCAAGTGGCGCAAGGACTTCCCGGACCGCGAACGACCGAAGGACCGCGAGCACTACGTCACCGGCGACCTGAACATTTCCCTCATCCGCACGGCCAGCGGGCGCACCATCCGCCTCGAGCACGATGTCTCGAGCCCGCGCCCGTACAGCCGCATCAACGCGATCCAGGGCAGCAAGGGGATCTTCGAGGACTATCCGCCGCGCATCTACCTGGACGGCATGACGCCGTCCCACCAGTGGACGCAGATCGACCGCTTCAAGGCCGAGCACGAACACCAGCTGTGGCGCACGTTAGGCGGGCAGGCGCGCAGCGGCGGCCACGGCGGCATGGACTTCGTGATGGCCTGGCGGCTCGTGCAGTGCATGCGCGAGGGCCTGCCGCCCGACATGGACGTCTACGACGCCGCCGCCTGGTGTGCACCGGGCCCCCTCAGCGAGGCCTCGGTGCGCGCCGGCAGCGCCCCCCAGCCCTTCCCCGACTTCACGCGGGGACGGTGGACACAGGGGAAACGCTCGCTGTAGGAGCGGCCGCCAGGTACTGCCGCTTGAGCCGGATGTCCTGTGAGACAAACGGCCCAGTGCCTGTGGCATGGAAGACGACGCACGGGGGATGTGCCGAGGTGGCAATGCGGCGCGACTCCCGGAAGTCCTGGTTGACGCGGGCCAGGGCGTCGAACAGGTGGTGGCCGAGGGCGGCGAGCCCGTCGTCCACCGCACCGGCGACGAGTTCCAGGTGCACGAAGAGCCCCTTGTCGCCCCGTGCATCCTCCCGCACCTCGAGCTGGAAGCCATCGGTGACCGCGGCCAGCTCGGGCACGTGGAACAACGCTTCCTGCACATCGGCCGGCGACACCTTGCATCCATAATAGGCGATGCTGGCGTCCGCGCGCCCATAGAGGAACAACACGGGAAGGTCCAGGCCCCCGGCCTCCAGCCCTTCGGGATCGATCCCCTCCTCGCGCAGGATCTCCACCAGCTCCGGCATGCGCATCACGTGGCCGAGGTCGTGGATGTTGTACCGCACCTTGGGCGTCACGTGTCCCGGTCGACACACGGTCACGAGCAACTCGCCGGCGTGTGATGTCTCCAGGAAGAAGTCCGCCGGGTTGTACTGGAACATCAT
>JAEUJK010000743.1 GCA_016794735.1 Gemmatimonadota bacterium
GACGACGTGAAGTTCGCCGCGTTAGGCCTGATCGTCGTCGACGAGGAACACCGCTTCGGCGTCAAGCACAAGGAGAAGCTCAAGCAGCTCAAGCTGGAGACGGACGTCCTCACGCTGACGGCGACCCCGATCCCGCGCACGTTGCATTTCTCGTTGGCGGGACTGCGCGACATGACGTTGATGCAGACGCCGCCGCGCGACCGCTCGCCGGTCCTCACCTTCGTGGAGCCCTGGGACGACGGGCTCATCGAGGAGGGAGTCGCCCGCGAGATCGATCGTGGCGGCCAGGTGTTCTTCGTGCACAACCGCATCGAGACGATCATCGCCCTGGCCGACCACCTGCAGCGGGTGGTGCCCGCGGCGCGGATAGCCGTGGGCCACGGGCAGATGCGTGAGAAGGACCTGGAAGACGTGATGCGGCGGTTCGTCAGCGGTGAGGTCGACGTGTTGGTGTCCACGCTGATCGTGGAATCCGGCCTCGACGTGCCGAACGCCAACACGATGTTCATCAACCGCGCCGACCACTTCGGGCTGGCGCAGCTCTACCAGCTGCGCGGGCGGGTGGGCCGCTCGCACCGTCGGGCGTATTGCTACCTCGTGGTGCCCGACCTGATCGACGAGGACGCCGAACGACGCCTGAAGGTCCTGGAACACCACACCGAGCTGGGGGCCGGCTACCGGGTGGCACTCAAGGACATGGAGCTCCGGGGCGCTGGCAACCTCCTGGGCGCGGAGCAGTCCGGGCACGTCCACACGGTCGGGTTCGACCTGTACCTCAAGATGCTGGAGCAGGCCGTCAAGCGGATCGAGGCAGGGGAGGAGAAGCCGACGGCCCTCCCGACCGATGTCTCGCTCGACGCCCCGGCCTACATCCCCGACGAGTACGTCTCGTCCCAGGACGCCAAGCTCGACCTATACCGCCGCCTGAACGCCGCCACCTCCGCCGCGGAGATCGACGGGATCCGGGCGGAGATCCGGGACCGATTCGGGAGGCTCCCCCCGAGGGTGGCCAACCTCGTGGCGGTCAGCACCTTGCGGCTCGTGGGGGGGAGGCTTGGGATCGAGGGAATCATGGTGCACGGGGACGAAGCCCGTATTAACTTCCGCGACTCTGTGGTTCCCCGGCTGAAGGCGCTTTCCACGGCCTTTGGCGAGGTGCAGTTCCGGGCGGACGTCAGGCGACCGCACCCGCTGTCGCTCAAGCTCTCGCGACTGGGCGGGTCGTCGATCCTGGACGGTCTGGTGCGCGCGCTGTCCCTGCTGCGGCCGGAATAAGGGGATCATGGGGGCACGTCTTCGGGGGGAGGCCCGAGGTCGACGCTGACAGCTCCTCCCCACGGCTCCCTCGCACCCTCTTCGCGCCATGAATCGCATTCGTTGGTCCGGTCTTGTCCTGCTGGCGTCCATCACCGCTTGCGACGGCCTCAAGGAGGCCCTCACGGCGCACGTCGACGTCGTGGCCAGCGCAGGCTCCCAGGAACTCTCCGTCCAGCGGATGGCCGAGATGATGGGCAAGTCGCAGGTGCCCGTGCGGCGCGAAGTCGCCCAGAGCATCGCCGACGCCTGGGTGAACTACCACCTCCTCGGTGCCAGCGCCGCGGCCGACGACTCCCTGACCGACAAGAAGCTGATCGACGACGTGATGTGGCCCGTCTTCACCCAGTCGAAGCAGCAGAAGTTCTACAACCAGCTCACGGCCACCTGGGTGCCGGACACGTCCGACCTCGCCGCGAAGTACGCGACCGGACAGCTCCTCGCCGCGCGCCACATCCTGTTCTCGGTCCCGGCCGAGCAGCAAGCGGCCGGCAGCGACTCGATCATGAAGAAGGCGCAGGGCGTCCTCGCCCGCACCACCGCCGCCAACTTCGCCGCCCTCGCCAAGCAGTACGGCTCCGACGGCACGAAGGATCAGGGTGGTGACCTCGGTGTCTTCGCGCCGGGCGCGATGGTTCCGGAATTCGCCCAGGCCGTCGCGGCGCTCAAGCCGGGTGAAATCGGCCCGCTCGTGAAGACGCAGTTCGGTTACCACATCGTGCGTCGCTCCACCTACGACGAAGTCTCCGTCGCCTTCAAGCAGCAGTGGATGCAGCGGCAGCGCGTTGTCGCCGAGTCCACGTACATCACGAACCTGGAGAACGGCGCGAAGATCACGGTGGAGCCCACCGTCGCACGCACGATGAAGGCGGTGGCGCAGGATCCCTCCGCCCACGAGCGTGATGGCACGGCGCTCGCCAAGTCCCGCCTCGGCACCTACAAGGCCAGCCAGTTCGCCCGCTGGATCTCCAGCGCGCCGAACCCGGACCAGATCCGCGGCCAGATCGCCCAGGCGCCGGATTCGCTCTTCGACATCTTCATCCGCAACCTGCTCCGCAG
>JAEUJK010000764.1 GCA_016794735.1 Gemmatimonadota bacterium
GCCGATGTGCTCCGACAGCAGGAGCATCTCGCGAGATGTGACGGGGCGCGACGCCCCACTGGGGAGCGCCCCGAGCCGGATCGGCCCGAACTGGGTGCGCACGAGCCGTTCCACCTTGAGGCCTAACGCGGCGCACAGCCGGCGCACCTCACGGTTCTTTCCTTCGCGAATGGCGACCTCGAACTCCCACCGGCGACCGCCCAGCGGGCGCACCTCGACCCAAGCCGGGGTGACCACGCCGTCCTCCAGCTCGACCCCCTCGCGCGCCATTTCCATCGCCCGCCTCGCCGGCCCGGTCACCGTAGCGACATAGACGCGTTCGACCTCGGAGCTCGGGTGCGAAAGCGTGTGCGCCGCCTCGCCGTCCGTCGTGAGGAGTACCAGCCCCTCGGTGAGGTAGTCGAGGCGCCCGACGTAGGTGAGGCCAGGCACCGGCTGGATCAGGTCGAACACGGTGCGACGTCCCTCGGGGTCTTTCTTGGTCGTGACCACCCCGACCGGCTTGTTCACCACGATCCAGGTGGGGAGGCCACTCGGCGCGAGGTTCACGACCTGCCCGTCGACGGCGACGCGATCCCGCTCGGTGTCCACGACCTGGCCCACCTGTGCCGGTGCGCCATTCACCGTGACGCGTCCGGCCGCCACGAGTTCGTCCGCACCGCGCCGGGATGCGACTCCAGCGCGCGCCAGGGCGCGTTGGATCCGCATGGATTCCACTAGATAGCCCGCGGTTCGGCGCGGAGCGCGATGGCCAGTTCGTCGGCGCGAGGCAATTCCTCGAGGTGACGCAAGGCGAAGTGCTCGAGGAACAACGGCGTGGTGCCGTACAGCAGCGGCCGACCCAGGCCTTCGGCACGCCCGACGATGTCGATCAGCCCACGCTCGTGCAGCGACTTGAGGACGCCACCGACGTTCACGCCGCGGATCTCCTCGATCTCCGCACGCCCGATGGGCTGGCGGTACGCGATGATCGCGAGCGTCTCCAGCGATGCGGCCGACAGCCGGTGCGGGCGGACGGCGAGTTGTGCGCGTTCGATCGCCTCGGTGAACTCGGGACGGGTGAGGATCTGGAAGCCTTCACCGAGTTCGGTCAGCTCGATCCCGTGGCCGTTGACGTCGTAGCTCTCGCGCAGTTCGTCGAGGGCCGCGCGCACGGCGGCCGGCGACGCCTCCGGATCGAGGGCGGCGAGTTCTTCCACGGGGACGGGACGGGCGCTCGAGAAGAGCGCGGCCTCAAGCAGCCTGGCTAGGGGACTCACGACTGATCAGGACGTTGGCAAAGGGAGACGCCTGCGCGAGCCGCAGCTCGCCCCGGCGGGCCAGTTCGAGAAGGGCAAGGAGCGCGGAGAGGATTTCCCAGCGCTCGGCGCCCTGGCGGACGACGTCGCGCCACTTCGCGCGTTCACGGAGTTCGAGGACGCCACGCACGGTGGCCATGGCACCATCCACGTCGAGCGCGCGCGGCACCACGTCGTGCAGGACCGGATCACGCGTCGCACGCAGGACACGATCAACCGCCGAAAGCAGCTCGGCGAGTGAGAGCGCCAGCGGGGCCGGCGCCAGCTCGACGTTCGACGGCGGGAAGTACGACCGCGCGAAACGCGAACGCCGATCCTCGGCGTAGCGCTCCAGCACGTCGACGACTTCGCGCATCTGCTGGTACTCGAGCAAGCGACGCACGAGTTCGGCCCGCGGGTCTTCCCAGGCCTCGTCGTTTTCGTGGCGCGGGAGGAGCATCTGCGCCTTGATGCGCAGCAGGCGGGCCGCCATTTCGAGGTAGTCGGCCGCCTGGTCCAGCCCCATCGTGCGGATACGCGCGAGGAACTGGTCGGCGATGCGCGACACCGGGATGTCGTAGATGTCGACCTTCTCGTCCCTGATGAGGGACAGCAGGAGGTCGAGCGGGCCCGCGAACTCGCCCAATTCCACCGTGAAGGTGGCGTCGTCGGTCATGGGCTGCGTCATCGGAAGAACAGCTCCGTGAATTCGCTCTGCAGGAAGAACGGTTGCAGGACCGTGAAGGTCTTGTTGGCGATGAAGAAGACCGGGTACAACCAGGTGGACAGGAGCCCGCGACCGATCCCCGTCCCCATCAGGAAGAGGAGGATGAGGATCCCGTACATGCCAAGCTGCTGGTACCGCAGCGCCCACGCGGGCGGCAGCAGGTACTTCATGACGTGCGACCCGTCCAGCGGCGGGAGCGGAAGCAGGTTGAACATGGCGAGCATGAGGTTGAACTGCACCCCCATCACCATCATCACCTGCAGGATTGCGAGCGTATCGGTGAGCGCGGGGACGGCACGCCCCAGCAGGCCAAACAACAGAAGCAGGAGCGCGGCGACCACATAGAGGCCGAGGTTCACCACAATCCCGGCCATCGAGACGATGATGTCGCCGCGGCGGTAGTTCCGGTAATTCCGCGGCACCACCGGCACCGGCTTTGCCCCGCCAAAGATGAAGCTGCCGAAGAAGTACGTCATGACCGGCATGACGATGGTCATCAGCGGGTCGATGTGCTTGATCGGGTTCCAGGTCAGGCGGCCGAGCTGGTAGGCCGTCGGGTCGCCCTGCCGGAGGGCCGCGTACCCATGCGCGTACTCATGGGCCACCATGGAAAACAGGATGACCGGCATCTGGATCAGGAACCCTTCGAGCCGGTCCAATGTCGTTTACCCTGGGCTGGATGTCGCGTGAGGCGGCAAGCTAGCGGCCTCCATAACTGGAGTCAAAACCATGTCGTTGCTTGACATGGACCCTTGCCAACCCTACGTTTTTCCGTTCGCGATTCAACCGTTCTGGTCCCGCCCGGCGTGGACCACGGTCATGTTGTCCGACCCAAGATACGCTTCTCGAGGTTCCAGTGCCGAATATCGCCTCCGGCGAAAAGAACATGCGCAAGTCGCGGGCTGCCAATGCTCGCAACCGCGCCCAGCGTTCCGCCCTCCGCACCGCGCTCAAGAAGGCCAGCAGCGGCACCCCTTCCGAGGCGAAGGCGGCTGTCCAGCTCCTCGACCGGGCGGCCCGCAAGGGGCTGATCCACCGGAATGCGGCCGCAAGGCACAAGAGCCGGATCGCCAAGCGTTCTGCCAAGTAACTCCTCCCAGGATTGGCAGAGCTTTGAAGGGCGGGTTGCGAAAGCAGCCCGCCCTTCGCGCATCCGGGAGCGCCCCGGACCTCGAGTGTAGTCCCAAAGAAGAAGGCCACCCGGTTCGGGTGGCCTTTCTTGTACCGCCGATGACTCTGGACTACATCGCCGCCAACTCGCCGCCGCAGCGCTCGCAGTACCACTCGGTGGCGTAGTTCATCGTGCCGCACTCCTGGCACTTGAGGGTCTTCACCTGCTCCGCCGGGACCTCCTTGAGGAAGTTCATCGCGGAAGCCGAGCTGGCCCCGGTCTCGCCGATCGCCGCGCGGAGCGGATCACGGATGGCCGAAGCGCTCAGCGGGGTCGGCTGGCGACGCGGAGCGGCCAGCACGGGCGGAGCGACGTACTCGCCACCCTCCGGGGCCGCCGGCTCCGCAGGCGGCGGGCTCACGAGCGAACGAAGGAACTCCAGCTCGGCCGCCGCCGACGGCTCGGCGGGCGCAGCCGCCGGGGCCGCCTCGACAACCGGCGGAACCATGCTCGACACCTCGAGCGCCGAAACAGGCGCCTGCTCGACCACGGGCTCTGGTTCCGGCTCCGGGGCGGCAACCTCGATCGGCTCCGGGACGGGCTCGCGAGCGACGACGAGGACCAACACCTCCTGCAGCTTGGCCAGCTCGCCACCGAGGGCGTCGCGCTGGGCCACGAGCGACGCGATCGACGCGTCGCAGCGTTCGAAAGTCTGGCGGGCCTCGTCTTCCGAGTACTCACCGACCGCCGCGCGGAGTTCCGTCTCGGCGCGTTCGTCGCGCCGCGTTTCTTCCTCGGTCGCGAGCGCTGCGAGTCGTGAACGCAGGGTCGCCGCCGTGGCTTCCAGCTCGACCGCACGTCCGCGGAGTTGCGTGACCACCTGGTCGAGGCGCGCCGAGTAGTCGGAACGCACACGTTCGAGGACATGGCTGGGCGCCGTGGCCCGCCGCGCCTCGAGCTGCGCGATCCACGCCTCGTAGCGGGTGCGCTCAGCGAGCAGGTGATGGAGGGCGTCCATCGCGCCTTCGGGCGATCCGGTCATGGTCAGTTCGTGCTCCGTCGGTCGGAGGGTACGGCGCAGCCCGAGAACGGACTGTCCGGCAGGGCGCGCCGGCGTGCGTCGACGAGCGCTTCTACCTGCGGGGAGGTGAGAGTGTTCACGCGTCCCAGCTGGCGAGCCGTGAGCAGGATGCGGGCACTGTGCTCGAGGCTCTCCATGCGCTGGTGCGCCATGGTCAACGTGGGTCCTACGGTCGTGGCGCCGTGGTTCGCCATCAGGAAGGCGTCGTGGTCCGCCACGTACGGATCGAAGGCATCCGCGAGCGCGGGGGTGCCGGGGGTCGCGTACGGGACGAGGGGCACCCATCCCACCTGGAAGATCATCTCGGGCAACACACACTGCGAGAACGACTCACCAGCAACCGCAAAGCCGGTGGCCAGCGGCGGGTGCGCATGCACCACGGCCTGGACATCCGGACGGTGTTGGTAAATCCGCAGGTGCATGAGGATCTCGGAGGAGGCCCGACGACTGCCACGAAGGTGCGAGCCATCGAGGGAGATCTCGACGAGGTCATCCACGGTGACATCCACCTTGGACATCCCCGCGGGCGTCACGAGTAACCGCCCCGGTCCGATGCGCACAGAGACGTTGCCGTCCGGTCCCGCGATCAGCCCGCGCTCATAGAGTCGCTGGCAGACCTTCACGACCTCGCGCCGCAGCGCCATCCCGCCGCTCACCGGCCAGCCCTCCCCCTAGGCATTGTGTCGGTAGACGATCCGGCCACCCACGACGGTACACATTGCGCGGCCGGTCAGTGACATCCCGTTGTACGGGCTGTTACGCCCCTTCGTCCGGAACTGGGCAGGGTCCACGGTCCAGCCCGCCGTGGGATCGAAGACGGTGACGTCGCCCACACTTCCCTTGCGAAGGGTGCCACCCGGCAGCCCGAAGACGCGGGCCGGGGAGCACGACATGCGGTCGACGAGCGTGTCGTAGGAGATGATCCCCGGGGCGACGAGGTGGGTGACGAGGACCGCGAGGGCGGTCTCCAACCCGACGATGCCGTTGGGGGCGTCGGAGAACTCGCGCTCCTTCTCGTCGTAATGGTGCGGCGCGTGGTCGGTCGCCACGAGGTCGATGGTCCCGTCCTTCACCGCTTCCTGCAGGGCCGCGACGTCTTCGGCCGTGCGCAGGGGCGGGTTCATCTTTGCATTCGTGTTGTAGCCTTCGACCGCGTCTTCGGTGAGGGAGATGTGGTGCGGGCAGACCTCGGCGGTGACGCGAATCCCCCGCTCCTTCCCCCAGCGGATCAACTCCACCGATCCCTTGGTAGACATGTGACACAGGTGCACGTGGCCACCGGTGCGCCGCGACAGCAGGATGTCGCGGATCACCATGATCTCCTCGGCCTCGTCCGGGATCCCCTTGAGCCCGAGGCGCGCCGAGACGATCCCCTCGTTCATCGCACCGCCACGGGCGAGCGTGGGTTCCTCGCAGTGGTCGGCGACCGGGATGTTGAAGGCGCGCGCGTACTCCAGCGCCGTGCGCATCAGCTGCGCGCTGGCCACCGGCTTTCCGTCATCGGAGACGGCGACCGCCCCTGCCCCGATCATCTCGCCGAACTCGGCCAGCGCCTCACCCTTCTGGCCGACCGAGATGGCACCGATCGGGTAGACGCGCGCGGCACCGGCGAGTTGGGCCTGGCGGATGATGAAGCCCACCGCCGCCTGGTTGTCGGTGACGGGATCGGTGTTCGGCATCGCGCAGACCGCCGTGAACCCGCCGGCCGCGGCCGCGCGGGCCCCGGTGGCGATCGTCTCGACATCCTCGCGTCCGGGTTCGCGCAGGTGGCAATGCACGTCGATGAACCCCGGGGAGACGACCAGGCCGCGGCAATCGACCTCGGTGAGGTCACCGTCGCGGCGCACCTCGCCCAGCGACCCGCCGGCATGTTCCACCTTGCCGTCGCGCAGCAGCACATCACCCACCTCATCGAGGCCGGTCGAGGGATCGAGCACTCGTCCACCGCGCAGGAGGACGAGGGGGGTCGCGGTCGTATCAGCCATCGGTCCGTTGTCGTCGAGTCAAATCATCGCCTGCATCACACGCGCGCGCGTCGCCGCGCGGGCCCGTCATCCCTTGGCCGCCTCGGCCAGCTCCGGTCGCCCGCCGGCCAGCAGGTACAACACCGCCATTCGCACGGCCACCCCGTTGGTCACCTGGTCGAGGATCACGCTGTGCGGGCCGTCGGCCACGTCCGAGTCGATCTCCACCCCGCGGTTCATCGGGCCGGGGTGCATGATGACGATGTCGCGCGGGGCGCGCTCGAGGCGCTCACGCGTCACGCCAAACACCCGGTTGTATTCACGCAGCGACGGAATGTACCCCGCCTGCATCCGCTCGAGCTGGAGGCGCAGGATGTTCAGGGCCTGGGCCCACTCGATCGCCTCCTCGATGCGCGAGAATACGCGCACCCCCAGCTCGTCGATCGCGTTAGGCAGGAGCGAGCGCGGGCCGCACACGGCCACCTCCGCCCCCAGCTTCTGCAGCCCCCACAGGTTCGAGCGGGCCACGCGGGAGTGGAGCACGTCGCCACAGAGGCACACGCGGACGCCGGACAGGGTCCCGAACCGCTCGCGCAACGTGAGCAGGTCGAGCAGCCCCTGCGTCGGGTGTTCGTGCGTCCCGTCGCCGGCGTTGATCACGTTGGACTGGATGCGATCGGCGAGAAAACGGGCGGCCCCCGATCCCTGGTGGCGAATCACCACCATGTCGATCTTCATCGCCTCGAGGTTGCGCGCGGTATCCACGAGGGTCTCGCCCTTGGAGACGCTCGATCCGCTGGCCGCGACATTCACCGTGTCCGCACTCAGGCGCTTCTCGGCAAACTCGAAGGAGATGCGGGTGCGCGTCGACGCCTCGAAGAAGAGGTTGACGATCGTCATCCCGCGCAGCGTGGGGACCTTCTTGATCGCCCGCTCGCTGATCTCCTTGAACGGGACGGCCGTGTCCAGGATCAGCGTGATCTGCTCGGGAGTGAGGTGCTCGAGCCCGAGCAGGTCCTTGCCGATCGCGGCCGCGCTCACCCCTGACTCCCGCGGTTGACCAGGACCGCGTCCACGCCGTCGAGGTCGGAGACCTGCACGTCCACGCGTCCCTCGGGCGGAACCTCGACCGTCTTGCCAACGATATCGGCGTGGATCGGCAGCTCGCGGCCGCCACGATCGACGAGCACCGCAAGCGCGATGCGCGCCGGCCGGCCGAAATCCGCGAGCTCGTCGAGGGCCGCGCGAATGGTGCGTCCGGTGTGCAACACGTCGTCGACGATCACGAGGCGCTTGCCGTCGATCGCCCACGGCAGGTCCGTCTTTCCCACGAGGGGACGCGGGCCGACCGTCTGGAGGTCATCCCGGTAGAGCGTGATGTCGAGCGCGCCGCGCGGGACCGACACCCCTTCCGTCTGCTCGATCACCGCCCCGATGCGCTGCGCCAGCTGCACCCCGCGGCGCTGGATCCCCACGAGGATCAGCCCCTCCGTGCCGTCGAATAATTCGACGATTTCTTCGGCCATGCGGCGAACGGTTCGCCCTACGGCAGCGGCATTCAGGAGGATCGTGGGGGCTGACATGCTGCGCCAATATGCCATCGCACCCGCACGAATTGAAGCACGTCGCGCCGCGACTCAGGACGCGGCGCCGATTGCCTCGTGCTTGTGGCGCTTCTGCTCGTAGAGCATCGCATCCGCGGTGGCGAGCAATTCCTCGAGGTCCGGCGGGCGATCCGGGTCGAACGTCGCGAGGCCGACCGAGAACGACAGGCGGTAGGGGAAGCCGTCGCGTTCGTTGCGCGCCTGCAGCTCGGCCCGGAGACGTTCCACGATGACGGGACCGGTCCCATGGGCGATGTCGGTGGCGAGCACCACGAATTCGTCCCCGCCCAGGCGGGCCACGATGTCGGAATCCCGAAAGGTGTGTTGCAGGATGGCCGCCGTGCGCCGGAGCGCGGTGTCACCCTCGCCATGCCCGAAACGGTCGTTGATCTCCTTGAAGTCGTCCATGTCGACGAACAGGAGCACCAACTCACGATGCCCGCGCCGCGCCAGCTTGAGTTGCTGCTGCGCCAGCGTGAGGAAGCCGCGCCGGTTGTACAGCCCGGTGAGGTCGTCCATGAGCGACAACGCGTGCAGCGCGTCCTCGCGCAGGTGCCGCTCGGTCACGTCGCGGGAGGTGATGGCCACACCGTCTCCCAGCGGGACAACCTGGTCGTGCACCCACACGGCGTTCATCTCGGCGTGGTGAATCTCGTGCTCCCCTTCCTCCGCCTGCCCCGACTGCATCACCCGCACGTAGCGCTCGAAGAAACCGTTGGTCCGGTTGGCCGGGACGAGTTCACACAGCCGCTGACCGAGGATCTCGGCACGCGAGCATCCCAGCAGGCGCTCCGTGACGGCGTTCAGCTCGACAAACTCGAAGTCGAGGACCGCGCCTTCGGCGTCGCGCACGGCGTGGAGGACATAGAAGGAGTCGTGGCTGCCGTCCATCGCCGCGCGAAAGCGCGCCTCACTCTCGGCGAGGGCGGCTTCGGCGTCCTGGCGACGGCTGAGCTCGCGATGCAGCACCAGCGCGGCCCATGGAACCAGGAGGGCCAGCACGGCAATGACGGAGCGGAGCAAGGTGCGCCCCTGCTCCATCCCCTGGATCACCTCACCTTGCAGGCGCTCAGGAAGTGCACCTTCTCGCCCGGCCCGGAGCGTCCCTGCGAGCAGGTCCAGCGCCTCATGCGCCACCACCCCCGCGGCGATCGCAAGCGCGACCAGCACGGTACCGGCAACGGTGAGTTTCCTGGTGACGGTGATCCCCATGAGCCAAGGTGACTGAAGGCGGCGAAAGTTTCCGCCGTTGTGGGGACGCTCCAGCCGAGCTCGGGTCACCTGCCGGGGGTGGGATCCCTCACCTCGACGACGTCGGCGGGCGGCATGTCGGCCAGCTCGGAACGCACGAGCCGGACGTTGGCGCGGCGCGGCACGGCTCCCAGCGGACGCGGCACGGCGCTCTCATCCGCAGGGCCGTCGGCGCGCACGACGCCGAGATCCACCACGTTGCTCCAGTCGTTCACGACTCGTTCAGGATGGCGG
>JAEUJK010000705.1 GCA_016794735.1 Gemmatimonadota bacterium
GAGCCGGGCAGCGGCTCCGACTCGTTTGGCCTCAAGACGCGCGCGGAGCGCGATGGCGACGGCTGGCGCATCACGGGATCGAAGACCTTCATCTCGAACGCCCCGGTGGCGGACGTGATCATCGTCTTTGCGCTGACGGACCCGGCCAAGGGGTACCACGGGGGCGTGACGGCGTTCCTCATGGAGCGCGACACGCCGGGGCTCACGGCCTCGAAGAAAATCGAGAAGATGGGGATGCGCACCTCGCCCTTCGGCGAGCTGGCCTTCGACGACGTGCGCGTCCCCGACTCGGCCATCCTCGGCACGTTAGGCGGCGGGAGCGCCATCTTCACGCACGCGATGGACTGGGAGCGCATCCTGCTGTTTGCCGCACACGTGGGCCAGATGGAGCGGCTGCTCGAGCTCGGGGTGCAGTATGCGCGCACGCGCCAGCAGGGCGGCAAGGCCATCGGCAAGTACCAGGCGGTGTCGCACAAGCTGGCGGACCTCAAGGTGAACCTCGAGGCGTCGCGCCTGCTCTTGTACCGCGCCGCCACGCGCCTCGATCGCACCCGCGCGGTCTCGCTCGACGCCGCCATCACCAAGTTGTTCGTGAGTGAATCGCTGGTGAAGGGCGCGATGGACGTGCTGCAGGTCTTTGCGGGGTACGGGTACTCGGTGGAGTACGAGATCGAGCGCGAGGTTCGCGACGCGATCGGGAGTCGCATCTACTCCGGCACGTCGGACATCCAACGCAACATCATCGCCTCATGGCTGCGCCTGTAACCGCGACGATTCCCGGGCGCGGCGGGCTGGCCGCCGCGCCATCACACGCGGCCGTCGATCGATGGGCCGAGGCCCGGTCCATGGCCGTGCTGGCGTTCCAGCTCCTGCTCGTGGCGCTGGTGCTCAAGGGGCTGCGCATCGAGAACCCGGTGTTCCACGACACCATCGTGCCGCTCGCCTTTGGCGGGGCCGTGGTGCATCACTGGCTCCCGGCCGCGTGGCGCCCGTGGTTCTTCGTCACGCTGTCCATCGTTGGGTATGGGCTCGTCTTCGGCACGACCGGGACGCTGTGGTTCCTCGGGCTGAGCGCGGTCGTGATCACCTGGCTCCACCTGCCGATCGCGTATTCCATCCGGCTCGTGGGGTGGCTGCTGCTGGCGGCCGGCCTCGGGTGGGCGCGCGCCGGTAATCTCCCCGTGCCATGGACGGGCGCGATCTGGCCGGTGTTCGGCTCGATCTTCTTCATGCGCGCGATCATCTACCTGTATGACCTGCGCCACCAGAAGGGGCCGACCAACTGGCGCATGGCGCTGTCGTACTTCTTCATGGTGCCGGGCGTCGCGTTCCCGTTTTTCCCGATGGTGGATTACGGGGTGTTCCGCCGCACCTACTACGACAAGCCCGCCTTCGGGATCTACCAGACGGGGGTGCACTGGATCGTCCGTGGCGTGACGCACCTCGTGGTGTACCGCGCCATCTACCAGTACTTCACGCTGGCCCCCGCGGAGGTGAATACCGGCGCGGAGCTGGTCCAGTACCTGCTCGCGAACTTCGGGCTGTACTTGCGCGTGTCCGGCCAGTACCACGTGATCACCGGCATGCTGCACCTCTTTGGGTTCCGCCTGCCGGAGACCCACCGGTTCTTCTATGTAGCGGCGTCGATGCCTGACCTCTGGCGCCGGATCAACATCTACTGGAAGGACTTCATGCAGAAGGCCTTCTACATGCCGGTCTTCTTCCCGCTCATGAAGAAGCGCGGCGAGGTGTTTGCCATCGTGGTCGCGACGTCCGTCACCATCGTCGCGACCTGGTTCCTGCACTCGTGGCAGTGGTTCTGGCTGCTGGGTCGCTTCCTGTTCAGCGGGACCGACATGCTGTTCTGGCTCCTCCTGGGGGCCATGCTCACCCTCGCGGCGCTCCATGAGCGCACGGCGGGGCGTGTGCGACCCGGCAGCCCGGAAGCGCGGACCTGGCAGCACCAGGTGCGGCAGGGCGTGAAGGCCGTGGCGTTGTTCGCGTTCATGGCGAGCCTGTGGGGCTTCTGGACGGCGTCGTCGGTGGCGGAAGGGCTGAACCTGTTTGCGATCGACAGCTGGGACCTGCGGGCGACGGGCCTCGTGCTCGTCACCGCGTTGCTCATCGGGGGATCCGCCGGCTGGACGGATCGCGTCCGGCCCCCGGGCCACGAGAGCCTGGTGCCGCCGACGGCGTGGAAGACCGTGGCCAGTGCGCTGCCGCTGATGGCGCTCTGGGCCGCCGGCACGCCGCGTGTTGGGCAGCGCCTGCCCACGGTTGCGCGTGAGGTGGCCCGCGACCTGCGCGTGGCGGAGCTCAACGCGCGTGATGCCGCGCAGCTCCAGCGTGGCTACTACGAGGAACTCGTCGGGGTCAATCGCTTCAACGGCGAGCTCTGGAACCTCTACGTGCAGAAGAGCGCGGACTGGCCCCGGCTGCAGGACCTCGGTGGCTTGCGCAAGACAAACGACATGCTGCGCGTCGAGCTGAACCCGTTCCTCGGGCTCATGTTCCACGGGCACCCGTTCCGCACGAACCAGTGGGGCATGCGGGACCAGGAGTACACGCAGGTCCCGAGTCCGGGCACCTGGCGCGTCGCCGTGCTCGGTCCGTCGTACGTGATGGGTGACGGCGTGCCGGATGGGCACACCTTCGAGGCCCTCATCGAGGGGCGGCTGAATCGCGAACGACCCGTGGCGGGTCCCACGCGCTGGGAGTTCCTGAACTTCGGCGTTTCGGAATACAGTCCAATCTCGAACCTGATCATCCTCGAGAATGGTCGCGTGGCGTCGTTCAAGCCGAACGCCATCCTGCTCGTCGGGCACGGCGCCGACCTGATGACCACCGACCATGTGTTGTGGGGAATCAACAACAGTGCGATCACCCACGACTATCTCAAGCGGGCGGTCGACTCGGTGGGGGCGGTGAAGGGCCTCCCCCGGACCGAATTGCTCCGACGCTTGCGTCCGCTCGAGCGGCAGATCGTGGTCGAGACCTTCCGCCGCATCAAGGCCATCGGTGACTCGATCGGTGCCCCGGTCTTCTGGGTCTACGTGCCGACCCCGATGCAGAAACCCACCGAGGAACGGGAACGCGCGATCGTCGAGGTCGCGCGGGAGGCCGGCCTGCCCGTCATCGACATGCGTGGGCTCTTTGCCGGCATGGATGAACCCTCGCTGGTCGTGGCTGACTGGGATCGTCACCCCAACGCCGAGGGCCACCGGCTGATCGCCGAACGGCTGTACCAGGAACTTCTGACACACGCGCAATACCTGGGCGGCCCGCAAAATGCAGCAGGCTCACCCACGCGTCCGTGAACGACGCGCCACCCACGTTGCTCCCATGGACACCATCGAACAGACCGTCAAGTCCTTCATCCTCGACTCCTTCCTGCCGGGCGCCGATCCCAACCAGCTGGAGGCCGACACCCCGCTGATCACCGGCGGGATCCTCGACTCCCTCGCGACGGTGCAGCTCGCAGTCTTCCTGGAGCAGCATTTCAAGGTGGAAATCGCCGCCCATGAGACCGGGACCGAGAACCTGGACTCCCTGGCGCTGATCGGCGCGTTCGTGCGATCCAAGCTGGCCGCCTAGCGGCGGTCCGACGGCGCTGCGGTCCGCGAGGCCCGGGGTGATGCCACCCCGGGCCTCGTTCCTTTTTCCAGGTCGGGGCGGTCGAGGTCGCCGCGGCGCGTAACCTGCATCACAGTCTGCCCACTGTGTGCGGACGCCAGCTCGCCGGAAAAAAAGCCCGACCGATGCCATGACGAACCTCGACATCTCCATCCAGTTCTTCCTGCAGCTCGCGGTCATCCTGACCGTCTGCTACGGGGTAGCTGCGGTGGCCAGATACTTCGGACAGCCCAAGGTCACCTCCGAGATGATCGCCGGGGTGCTGATCGGCCCCTCCCTCCTCGGGATGCTCTTCCCCGAGTTGCAGTCGGCGCTGTTCCCCAAGCCGACCATGACGGTGGTGTACTCGGTCGCGCAGCTCGGGCTGGTGCTGTACATGTTCCTCGTCGGCTGCGAGTTCGACCTGGACCTGATCCGCAACCGGGCGCGCAGTGCCGTGTCGGTGTCACTGGCGGGGATCGCGGCCCCGTTCGCGCTGGGTATTGCCGCCGCCAGCATGCTCTCGGGTGACACGCGGTTCTTCTCGGCCGAGACCACGCGGGTCGAGGCGATGTTGTTCCTCGGGGCGTCGATGTCGATCACGGCCTTCCCGATGCTCGCCCGCATCATCTATGAACGTGGGCTTGCCGGCACCTCGCTCGGCACCCTCGCCCTGGCCGCCGGGTCCAGCGACGACGCGGCCGCCTGGTGCATCCTGGCGATCGTGCTCGCCTCGTTCGGTGGCGACCCGATGATTGCAGTCGTCGCGGTTGGTGGTGGGATCGGCTACGCGGTGCTGGTGCTCAAGGTGGTCCGGCCGATGCTGGTGCCGCTTGGCCGCCTGGTGGAGAAGCACAAGGGGCTCACCGCCCCGACCCTCGGGTTCGTGCTGATCCTGTTGATGCTTGGCGCGTGGTGGACCGACTACATCCGCATCTACGCGGTGTTCGGGGCGTTCATCATGGGGTTGGCGATGCCGCGCGGGCTGCTCACCGCCGAGTTGCAGCGCGTGTTCGAGCCGCTGGTGGTGAACCTCCTGCTGCCCCTGTTCTTCGTCTACTCGGGACTCAACACGCAGATCGGGCTCGCCGTGGGCTCGGGGTACATGTGGGCGATCACGCTGATGCTGCTCGCCTTTGCCTGCCTCGGGAAGTTCGGCGGCTGTTACGTGGCGGCGCGGCTGAATCGCGAGACCCATCGCGAGGCGATGGGGATTGCGACGCTCATGAATGCGCGCG
Organism: Gemmatimonadota bacterium; assembly: GCA_016794735.1. GTDB lineage: Bacteria > Gemmatimonadota > Gemmatimonadetes > Gemmatimonadales > Gemmatimonadaceae > RBC101. The sequence continues at coordinate 4,851 of JAEUJK010000705.1, forward strand.
GCCTGATGGAGTTGATCATCCTCAACATCGGGTTGGAACGTGGGATCATCACCCCGACGTTGTTCACGATGATGGTCATCATGGCGATCGTCACGACGTTGATGGCCTCGCCGATGTTCGACCGCGTGTACTTGCGCTCCGCCGCTCGTGCGGGATCGGTCCCCCTCGGGGCGACCGGACACTGATCAACCACGGACCGATGTCATGAAGCACAAGACGGATGTTGCGATCGTAGGTGGGGGACCTGGTGGCTGCGTCATGGCGATGTACCTGCTGGAGCAGGGCATCACGCCGCTGGTCATCGAGAAGGAGACGTTCCCGCGGTATCACATCGGGGAGTCGATGACCGGTGAAGCCGGCAACCTGCTGCGGGCGCTCGGGCTCGAGGACCTCCTCGTGCGCAACGCGCACCCGCGCAAGCAGGGGGTCAACGTCGTCGCGCGCAACGGGAACAGCTGGTGGGTGCCCGTGATGAAGCGCAACGACGAGCACCAGCTCGAGCCGGCGCAGACGTGGCAGGTGCGCCGTTCGGACTTCGATCGCGACATGATGGCCGAGACGATCCGGCGTGGGGCGAAGTGGATCTCGGGGCGCGCCATGCAGGTGCGTCGCTCGGGGGACGGCACGGTCACCGGGGCGCAGGTGAAGTGCGATGACGGGTCGACCGTCGAGGTGGAATCCGAGGTGCTCGTCGATGCGAGCGGCCAGTTCACCTGGCTGGCGCACCAGGGCGTCACGAGTGCCAAGAACCCGGGCCGCTACGACAAGCAGATCGCGATCTTCTCGCAGGTCCGCAACACCATCCGGGGTGAGGGCTGGGACGGCAAGGATCGTTCGAAGCACCCGGACAACACCTACATCTTCTACGCCGACCAGTATCACTGGGCGTGGTTCATCCCGCTGGACGACGACGTGGTGTCGGTGGGTGTGGTGTCGCCCTCGTCGTACTTCTCGTCGAAGGGGGAGAGCCGCGAGGAGTTCCTGCGGCGCGAGTTGGCCGAGTTGAACCCGGACATGACGCGCCGGCTGAAGGACCTGACGCTGATCGAGGAAGCGCGGGCCATCCCGAATTACTCCTATCACATCACGGAGTTCACCGGGAAGGGATGGATGTGCATCGGCGACACGCATCGCTTCATCGACCCGATCTTCTCGTTCGGCTTGTATGTCTCCATGAAGGAGGCGCAGTTCGCGGCGCCGGCCATCAAGCGTTACCTGGCGGGCGAGGGACGCGACCTGCCGAATCCCTTCATCGACCACATGCGGCGCATGGAGGGAGCGATCGACCACCTGCAGGACCTGATCGACGGGTTCTGGGGCGCGTCGACGTCGTTTGCGTACCTGGTGAACAACCCGCGCACGCGCGAGCAGCTGATCGACCTCTTCGCCGGCCGGATCTACGATGTGACGCCGGAGTCGCACCCGGCCATCCTGGAGTTGCGTGCCCTGGCGGAGAAGGCGCGGAACAGCGGGGTGTTGTGGGGCGAAGACCGGCGCGGTTCGGGCTTTTTGGCTGCATCGGCCTAGGGTTGCATACAGGAAAGTGCGCGACGTCGCGCACTTTCCTGATGTAGTGCGGGGGCGCATCGCGCCCCTTGACGCAGGGCGTTGTTAGGCGCGATTTCCCCGGTCGAGCTTGCCACGGCGCCGCAACGGTTGCCGTTGTCCGTCTGCCCTCCTCCCGCACCCCCATGCAACGCGACGTCGTCATCCTCGGCGGTGGCCCTGGCGGGGCCACCCTGGCCATGCACCTGCTCGCCGAAGGGGTGAAGCCCCTGATCGTCGAGAAGGAGACCTTCCCGCGGTATCACATTGGCGAGTCGATGACCGGGGAGGCCGTCAACGTGCTCCGCTCGCTCGGGCTCGGCCCGATCATCGAGGCCAATGGCCATCCCACGCGAAAGGGCGCCCTCGTGTTAAGCAGCAAGGGGAAGAACTCGTGGTGGGTGCCGGTCATGCTCCGCGATGCCAACCACGAGCTGGTGGAGGGCGAGGCGTGGCAGGTGCGGCGATCGGTGTTCGACCAGACGCTGCTCGACGAAGCAGTGCGCCGCGGCGCGGAGCTTGTGAAGGCGCGGGCCGTCGAGGTCGTGCGCGGACCGGATCCCGATGAAGTGCGCGGCGTGGTGATCGAGCACCCGAGCGGCGAGCGGGAGGTCGTCCACTCGCGGATGCTCTGCGACGTGACCGGGCAGGCGACATGGCTGGCGCACCAGGGGGTGACGAGCCCGAAGGAACCCGGCCGCTACGACAAGCAGATCGCGGTCTTTTCCCAGATCCGGAACCCGGTGCGCGGGGAAGGCTTCGACGGCGTCGATCGCCCCACCCATCCGGACAACACGATCATCTTCTACGCCGAGCTGTATCACTGGGCGTGGTTCATTCCACTCGACGACGAGATCGTGTCGGTGGGGGTCGTCGTGCCCAGCTCGTACTTCGCCAGCAAGGGGGAAACGAAGGAGGCGTTCCTTCGTCGTGAGCTGAAGGAACTGCATCCCGAGCTGGCGCGCCGCGTCGTGGACACGGAACTCGCCGAGGAGGCCCGGGCGATCCCGAACTACTCCTACTTCATCGAGCGGTTTGCCGGCAAGGGATGGCTCTGTGTCGGCGACACGCACCGGTTCATCGACCCGATCTTCTCGTTCGGGTTGTACCTGACGATGAAGGAGGGGCAACATGCCGCGCCGCTCATTCGCCGCTACCTTGCAGGGGAACTTGGTGATGGGCGCGAGGCTTTTGCGACGCACACGCGCCGGATGGAGACGGCGATCGATCACTATCAGGACCTCATTGACGGCTTCTGGGGCGAGGCGCAAGGATTTGCTTACCTGGTCAACAACCCGCGGACGCGAAACCAGGTCATCGACATGTTCGCGGGACGCATTTATGACGTTACGGAACGCGACATCCCGGCCATCAAGGAGATGCGAGCCTTGGCGCGGAAGGCGCGCGAAGGGGGACGGCTGTATGGCGAGGATCGTCGGCGGTCAGGATTCGTGGCGCCCACGGCCTGAGGTGGCATGACGGGGGACGCTGCTCGGGATTCCCGGCCGGCGTTCTCCGCGTCTGTGGCGCGAGCTGCTGCACTCGCGGCGCTCGCGTCGGCGGTTCAGCTGCTGTTTGTGTACCGCAAGGTCCACGTGAACGGGACCTTTGCCTGGGCATCGCGCGACATCTACTGGACGTCGCCACTCGCGAACATCGTCCTGCTCGTCGCCCTGGCGGCGATCCTCTGGGGCCTGGGTCGCATCGTGCCGCGGCTTCGCTCGGCCACCGTGATCGACGCCGCGGTCGGCACCGTCGCGGCCCTCGCCGCCCTGCTGGTCATTGGCGGACTGGCCGAGTGGGCCGTGCTCTTGCTGGCCCTCGGGGCAGGGGTGCAATGGTCGCGCCTGGGCACCGGCCGCGCGCAGGTGGTGCAGCGCTGGGTGACACGCCTCGGGCTGGCGGTGGGGCTGCTCTCGATCGTTGGAGGGCTTGGCGAGCGACTCACGCGGTCGCGCCGGGCCGGCGCGGGGGACGTGGCGGCTGCCTCGGGGCCCAACGTGCTCCTGATCATCTGGGACACGGTGCGGGCAGCGAACCTCGGCCTGTACGGATACGCACGCGCGACGTCGCCTGAGCTGGAGCAGCTCGCGCGCGATGGGGTGACGTGGAACTGGGCCATGTCACCTGCGCCGTGGACCCTGCCGTCGCACTGCTCCATGTTCACGGGGCTGCATCCCGGGGAGCACAGCTGTCGCTGGGACGATCCCCTGCGCGGCGATACCGTGACGCTGGCCGGTGAGTTCCGACGGCACGGGTGGCGCACCGGCGGTTTTGTCGCGAACCCGTTCTATACGACCGCGGAGACCGGGCTGCAGCGCGGTTTTGGAGTGTGGGAGGACTTCCGGCTGTCGCCCCGCCAGGTCCTGCTGTCGTCCACGCTGATGCAGACGGCGATTGCGCGTGACGTGCTCACCGGCGATGGCTGGGCGGGAAAGACGAAGGCGCTGCGCCAGCTCAAGTTGCGAGGCGACCCCAAGCCGTTGAGCGATCGCAAGCTCGCGACGCACGTGGTCGACGAGTTCCTCGAATGGCAGGCGCGGGAGCAGCGCCCGTTCTTCGCGGCGCTCAACCTGTTCGACGCGCACGATCCCTACGACCCGCCGGCACCGTGGCGCACGAAGTTCAGTGCCTCCCCGGATCGCGTGGCGTTGTACGACGGCGGCATCGCCTACATGGACCACGAACTCGGGCGGCTGCTGCGCGAGCTGGAGCAACGAGGCGCGCTGGCCAACACGGTGGTCGTGGTGACCTCGGACCACGGCGAGATGTTCGGTGAACACGGCATCGAGAACCACGGGCACGCCCTGTACCTGCCGCTGATCCATGTCCCGCTGGTGATCCGGGCGCCGGGTCGGTTGGCCGCGGGCATCAGGAGCGAATCGACAGTTGGGCTGAGGGACCTCGGCGCCACCCTGCTCGAGCTGGCGGGGATCTCCGAGCCGGGCCGTTTCCCCGGGCAGTCGCTCGTGCCCACGGCCACCGCGGCCGCGGACACCACCCCCGGCGCGCGGCTGGTCCTGGCCGAGACCGAGCGATCCAAGCTGTTCTGGGGGAAGGGGCCGGCGCGCGACGGGGCCATGCACGCCCTCATGGATGATCGCTACCACTACATTCGGGACGGGAAGGGGCGCGAGGAGCTGTTCCGGTACCGCGTGGACACCGGTCAGACGGAGAACCTCGCGGGGCTCGACACCTCCCGGGCCGCGTGGTATCGCTCCCGACTCGGGACGGTCAGCCGCCGGCTCGTTCAGTAGCCCCCGAGCCTGTTGAGTCGGGGTGCGGCCGGTCGTCTGATAGGGGTTCCCCGCGTCACGATTTCCAACGCCATGGCAGCTCCCGCAACCGATTCCTCCCAGGCCCGGCTGGCGCCGCGCACGCTCTGGTGGCTGGCCAGTGGACTGGCCATGGTCTCCGCGCTCTGGTTCACGCTCCGGGGGGCCACCAAGGTCTTCCTGCTGGGCGGCTTCGGCGCGATCTCGCGGGACGTGTTGTGGATGTCGCCGCTCGGCCACCTGATGCTCTTCGTGGTGGCGGCCGTTCCCCTCCTGCTGGTCACCCGTGCGCTGTCCGCGCCGCGCGGTCTCGCGCTGGCGGTCACGCTGCTCGGGGCGATGGCGGTACATGCGGTCCTGTTGCCCTGGACGCAGCTCGGGATCTACGCAGCGATCGTCTTGTCGTTAGGCGCCGGGACCGCGCTGGCGCGCGCGCTGGGCCGCCGCGGCGAGGCCGGGACGGAGCGATTGATGCGCGGGCTGGCACTCGGCATCGGCGCCTGTTTCGCGATGGGCGCGCTCGGGACCTCGATCACCGGGGCCGTGCGCGGGATGATGGCGCGACGGGCGCTCCCTCCGGCACCAGCCGGTGCGCCGAACGTCGTGTTCCTCGTCCTCGATACGTTCCGTGCCTCGACGATGTCGACGTATGGTTCGACCCGGGGCCTCACGCCAGCCCTGGACGCGCTGGCGGCGCGAGGGACGACCTTCGAGTGGGCGATGTCGAATGCCGGGTGGACGTTGCCCGCCCACGCCACGCTTTTCACCGGGCATTACCAGCAGCGGCTCAACACCGATTTCGAACGGGCCCTCAATACGCGTGAGCCGGTGATCGCCGAGGCGTTCGCGGCGCACGGCTACGAAACCGCGGGATTCGTGGGCAACCTGCACTACACGTCGTGGGAGTCCGGACTCGCGCGCGGGTTCCAGCGCTGGGAAGATTATCCGCGCTCGTTGGAGATGGTGCTCAAGAGCACCTTGCATGGGCAGACGGTGATGGTGGAGGAGATGCTGCGCGCGACGTCACGCGCGCGCTTCCTCCGCGGGCTGCGTCGCAAGCGACTGATGGTGCAGCCCAAGCCCGAGGGGCCGCCGGTGCAGGCCGGCGACATCACCGATCGTTTCCTCTCGTGGCAGCGCGGGCGCGATGCGTCGCGCCCCTTCTTTGCGTTCTTCAACTACTTCGACGCGCACCGCCCGTACCTCGCCCCGGCGCCGTATGCGCGCACGCAGGCGGACGAAGACACGACGATGGCGGGTTACGAACGCGATGTGCGGTACATGGACGGGGAAATTGCGCGCATGCTGGCGTCGCTCGATTCCGCGGGCGCCCTAGCCAACACGCTCATTGTCGTCACCGCCGACCACGGTGAGCACTTCGGGGAACGTGGGCTGTACGGCCATGCCAATTCCGTCTACACGCGGCTGCTGCACGTGCCGCTCGTGTTCGTGCAGCCGGGGAAGGTGCCCGTGGGGCGGGTGCCGTCGGAGGTCTCGCTGCGCGACGTGCCCGCGACGATCCTGGACCTTGCGGGCCTCCGGGATGCCACCTATCCCGGTCACTCGCTGGCGGCAGTTTGGGCCGACTCGAGCGCGGCGCGCAGTGCGGTGATCGCCCAGCACTTGCCGTCGTCCGGGCGTGACCCGGCGGAGCCGGCATCCGAGCAGGGGATGACCGCGGTGCTCGATGGCACCTGGCACTGGGTGCGCACGATGCGTCGCGCGATCGAGGAGGTCTATCGCTACCGGGAGGATCCCGACGAGCTCCGCAGCCTGGTTGGCACCGACAGCGCCATGAACAGCCGGGACGCGCTGCTGGACCGGTACCGCGAGGCCATCCGGACGGATCTCAAGTCGGCGCGGGCGAACAACGGAGGCGCGAGCGGCCGTGACTGAACACCCACCACCCCGGTGGTGGTATCCCCTGTCGGTGGCGGTGTTGCTCGGCACCACGTCGGGGACGCTGCACGCGGCGCTCACCTGGGGTCGCCGGGTTTTCCTCGACCGCTTCACGTGGACGAGTCGCGACCTGGCCTGGATGGCGCCGCTCGGTGACGTGGTGCTGTTCCTGGTGCCCGCCGCGGTGTGGGCGCTGGCCATCGCCCTTGGCTGGCGCCGAGGGGCCCGCGTGGTCACCCTCTTCACGTTAGGTGCGCTGGCCGCGACGAGTGTGGTCCTTCACCTCACGGGGCTCCATCCCCTGGCAACGGTGGCATTGGGGCTCGGGGTTGGTGTGCGCCTGGCCCAATGGGGCGTGCGTGCTCCCGAGCGTGCAGCCATGTGGGGCCGTCGTGCCGCGACGCTGAGCCTCGTGGGGGTGCTCGCGCTGATGGTGGCCGAGCGGCGTCCCGGGTCAAGCGCGGCCCCCGCAGCGCCCGGGCGGCCGAACGTGCTGGTCCTGATCTGGGATACCGTTCGTGCGGCCAACACGTCGCTGCATGGCTACGAGCGACCCACCACCCCGGCGCTCCAGGCGATGGCGGCGGAGGGTACGATGTTCGCGACCGCGATCTCGCCGTCGTCGTGGACGCTGCCGTCGCACGGATCGATGTTCACCGGCGTCGAGTCGGCGCGACTCTCCGCGAGCTGGCGTCGCCCGCTGGATGCTGCGCACCCGTCGGTGGCCGAGGTGCTGCGAGACGATGGGTACCGCACGGGAGCGTTTGTCGGGAACCTGTTCTACACACACCACGAGTCCGGCGTGGATCGCGGCTTCACCACGTTGCGGGACTTCCGCCGCTCCCCGCGCCAGCTGTTCTGGTCGACCACGCTCGGGCAGACGCGGCTGCTCACGCGGCTGGCGTGGGCGCGTTCGCCCGGCGAATGGTGGACGCACCTGCGGGAGTTCCAGCTGCGCCTGCCCGCCGAGGCGCGCAGCGACCGACGTCGCGCGTCCGAGATCACCAGCGAGTTCCTCGACTGGCAAGCCGGGTCGGTGACCCCGTTCTTCGCCTTCCTCAACCTGTACGACGCCCACGATCCCTACGACGCCCCCGAGGGGTACGACTCGCTGTTCGCGCGTCCGCAGGCCCCGCGTGATGCCTATGACGCGGGAATCCGCTACATGGACGATGAGCTGCAGCGCGTGCTGCAGGTCCTCCGCGAGCGCGGCGTCCTGGACCAGACGCTCGTGATCGTGACCTCGGACCATGGCGAGCAGTGGGGCGAGCATGGGCTGCACAACCACGGCAATTCGCTCTACCTCCCGGTGATCCACGTGCCACTCGTTATGCGGCTGCCTGGCGTGGTGCCGGCGGGGGCGCGCCTCGACGCGCCCGTGTCCCTCACTGACCTTGCGTCCACCATCCTCGCCGTGACTGGAACCACGCGGGCCACCCTCCCCGGTCGGTCGCTGCTCGCCGGCGGCCGTGGGGTAGTCATTGCCGAGACCGAGGCGCTCGACCCGTCGGCGCGCGCGCGCTCCCCGGCCGAACATGGGCCGCTGGCGTCGATCGTGCGCGATTCGCTGCAGTACCTGCGCAACGGGGACAGCACCTACCAGCTCTTCGATATCGTGCGGGACCCGGCGCAGGCCCACGACCTCACGGGGACCCCGGCCGGATGTGTGGCTGCCGTGGCGCTCGACAGCATCCTGCGCGCCCATGCGGCGCTGCCCAGGACCCCGGCGTTCGCGATGGCCCGCTGCACCGCGGTGGCTGGCTCATGACGCGGCGTGCGTGGTGGGGCCTCCTGGCCGGGACCGCGATCGGCACGGCCGTGCTGGCCGGCGCGCTGCAAGGGATCATTGGGGCGATCCGGCACGTGGGGCTGCACGACTTCATCTGGCTGAGCCGCGACTATGTCTGGATGACGCCGCTCGGCAACCTCGTCCTCTTCCTCGCGGCCGTGGTTCCCTTCGGGCTCCTGGGGATGGCCTGGCCGCGGGTGCGTGATGGCCGTGTGGCCGGATTTGTCTTCGGGACCCTCGCAGCGCTGACGCTTGTCCTGCTGGTCCCCGGGCTCCACCACCTCGCCGCGCTCGCGGTGGCGGCGGGGATGGGGACCCGCCTGGCCGCGTGGCTCGGCACCGATGCGGCGGCGCGGGCTGCCCGGTTGCGCCGGGCCGGGGTACGTGCGGGGGTGCTGCTCCTGCTCGTTGGGCTCGGGCGCGAACTGTGGGCGCGCCGGTCGTCGGCGCAGCAGATCGCGTCGCTCCCGGCGGCCACGGCCGACGCGCCCAACGTGCTCGTGATCATCCTCGACACGGTGCGCGCGGCCTCGATGTCGTTCCTGGGCTACGGGCGGGCCACCACCCCGCGCCTCGCGGCGTTTGGGGCCGAAGGCGCAGTCTTCGAGCAGGCCTGGAGCACCGCGCCGTGGACGCTGCCGTCGCACGCGGGGATGATGACGGGGAGGTACCCGAGCCAGACCAGCACCAACTGGCGCTCTCCCCTGGATGGCGCGGCGCCGACCCTCGCCGAGGCGTTAGGCGCCCGCGGCTATCGCACGGCAGGATTCGCGGCCAATCATTTCTATACGAGTTACGAGTCGGGGCTCACGCGCGGCTTTGCCGAGTACGCGGACTACCGGCGCACCGCGAAGCAGGTGCTGTTGAGTACGACGCTGACGCAGACCAACCTCTTCTGGTCGCTGCTGCACGGCAACGGGATCGTGCCGCGGCTGCGGGACCTGATGCGCATGGACCTGCGTCTGCAGACCATGTGGACCAGCGATCGCAAGCTGGCGGGTCATGTCACGACCGAGTTCCTGGAGTGGCAGGCGGGGGTATCGGGTCGGCCGTTCTTCGCCTTCCTCAACTTCTACGACGCCCACCTGCCGTACGACCCGCCCGCCCCATGGCGCACGCAGTTCGCGGCGGAACCGACGGAACTCGATCGCTACGATGCCGGCATTGCGTACATGGACGAGATGCTCGGCGCCATGTTCGACTCGCTCCGTACGCGCGGGGTGCTCGACCGGACCCTCGTGGTGATCAGCTCGGACCACGGCGAGGGGTTTGGCGAACATGGACTGCATGGGCACGGAAACTCGCTCTACCGCACCGAACTCCATGTCCCGCTGGTCGTGCGGTATCCCGCTCGCATTCCCGCGGGGCTGCGGGTGACGGCGGCGACGACGCTGCGCGACCTGTCGGCCACCGTGCTCGACGCGGCGGGGGCACGCGCGGGGGCGCCGTCACTCCCGGGGACCTCGTGGTTCCAGCTCATCGCAGGGAACGCGGGCAGTGCGGTGGTCTCCGAGGTCTCGGCGGGGGTCAACGCCGAGCCGCACCACCCGGTGTCGCGCGGGGCGATGCACTCGCTGGTGTCCGATAGCGCGCACTACATCAGGAATGGTGACGGCGTGGAGGAGTTGTACCACTGGCGGACGGACCCCGCGGAGTCGGTCGACCAGTCGCGCTCCCCCTCCGCCGCCCTGCCCACCTGGCGGGAGTGGCTCGCGAGGGCGTTGCGTTAGGCGCCTGGCGCCGAGACCGGGCAGGCTGTCGCGCCAGGCGCGTTTCGGCACCGCCACCAGGAGAGGAACGGGGTCCACGG
>JAEUJK010000803.1 GCA_016794735.1 Gemmatimonadota bacterium
CTCCAGCCAGCCTCATCGGTCATCATGACCGGGGACGCGCCACATCGCCTACTCGTGGCTTCGGAGAAGTCAGAACATGGCTATTGCTCAACTGGATCAGACCACTGCACCGCATGTGTTGTTGGCGGATGTTGCTGCGGCCCTTGCGGCCGAGGGCGACATCGTCCGCAAGTGCATGCACGTGCTCGATCATGTCACGCGCGCCACGGGTGCCGGGGAATGCAGTCTGTGGTTAGTCACCCCGCAGGGCCTGGTGGTGGCGGCACGGGCGGGCACGGCGGCCACGCCGGCGGCCGAACTCGCGCCACTCCTGGAGTCGGGCGACGTGGAGCAGGGGCCACTGGTCGTGCGACGCCTCGTCGCGGGCGGGCGTCGCCTGGGCGCGCTGGTGTTGCGCATCGAGGGGGGCGTGCCGGCCGACGTGGTCACCGCGTTCAGCGCCATCGCACACATGCTTGCGCCCGCGCTCGCGTGGGCGGAGCAATCGCGCGCGTTCGTCGCCGAGGCGGACCAGCGGGCGCGGCAGCTCGATGAGGAGCGCCGGTTGATCCACCAGGTCGTCGATTCGCTGCCGGTGTCGCTCTACGTCGTGGACCGCGACTATCGCATCACGGTGTGGAACCGGAAGCGTGAAGCCGGCTCGCAAGGCGTGAGCCGCGAGCAGGCGTTAGGCAAGACGTTGTTCGAGATCCTCCACCGCGCGCCGGCCGAGAAGCTGCGCCGCGAGCTGGACGAGGTCTTCCGCACCGGGCGCATGCAGCAGTTCAACATGGAGACCCGGGCCACCGGTGAGGCGCGCACCTACCGCATCACCAAGATCCCGATGCAGGCCGCGGAGGGCGAGCCGTTCTCGCACATCATCACGATCGGCGAGGATGTCACCGAACTCACCGCCACCAGCGAGCGGATCGAGCGCACCGAGCAGCTCGCCGCCCTGGGCCAGCTGGCCACCGGGGCCATGGCCGAGGTGGCGTCCCCGCTCCAGTCCATCGCCGAAGCTGCCGAGACCCTGACCCAGAGCCTCGACGAGCTGGCCCGCGAGGGGGCGACCGTGCCGGATCACGCCACGGACGCCGCCCGCACCACGGTGCGCGAGGCGGCTCGGTGCCGCGGGATCGTCGGGACCCTCCTGGAGTTTGCCCATGCGGGGGACGGCGAGCGCGCGGTCTTCGAGGTTGGCACGGTCATTGAACAGGCATTGGCGTTGCTTCGACCCCTTCCGGTGTTCGCCCCACTCGCGACTCAGGTCTTCTTCGACCCCGATGTCCCGAAGGTCCAGGCCAGCCCCGCGCAGTTGCGCCAGGTGGTGATGGCGCTCCTGCAGAACGCGGCGGAGGCGATGGACGCGAAGGGAACGCTCACGATCCGGGCGCGCAGCGGCACCGACCCGCGCGAGGCCGTGATCGTCGAGGTCATCGACGAAGGGCGCGGCATCCCGCGCTCCGAGCTGCGGCACATCTTCGAGCCGTTTTACACCACCAAGGGTCCGGGACGTGGCACCGGCCTCGGGCTGTCCATCTGCCACTCCATCATCGCGCGGCACGGCGGGCGCATCGAGGTCGATAGCGCCGTGGGTGCCGGGTCCACCTTCCGAATCCTCCTGCCGGGAGCACCAATCCCATGACCGACCTCCATTCCAACGGGGCCTCCCCGTTCCTTACCGAATCGCGCTTCGAGGCGCCTGCCGAGGAGAAGCTCGTGGCCAACGTGCCGACCCTCGAGGAGCTCGAGCGGGTGCACATCCGCTACGTGCTCGAACGGGTGCGCTGGCATCAGGGTCGCGCGGCGGCCGTTCTCGGGATATCGTCCAAGACGCTGTACCGGAAGATTCGCCAGTACGGCTTCAAGCGACCCCACGTCACCGCCCCAATCGATAGATGAAAGTCCTGGTCATCGAGGACGATCCCACCGTCGGCAACTTCATCAAGCGAGGACTTGAAGAGCAGCGGTGGGGGGTGTCCCTGGTGACCGATGGGGAGGCAGGGGAGCGCGCGGCACTCGACGAACCGTTCGATGTCGTCATCCTCGATATGCGCCTCCCCGGCAAGAGCGGGCTCGATGTGCTGTCGACGTTGCGCGCCAAGGGGTTCGAGCGACCCGTCCTGGTCCTGACAGCGCAAGACGCCGTCGATGCGAAGGTGATGACGTTGCGTGCCGGCGCCGACGACTACGTCACCAAGCCATTCGCCTTTGAGGAAGTACTCGCCCGCGTGGAGGCACTGGCCCGGCGCCCACGGGCCCTGGTGAGCCCGGTGCTCCACATCGCGGACCTCGAGTTGAATCGAGACACCCGAGAAGTCACGCGAGCTGGCGAGCCTATCGAGTTGACGCCAAAGGAGTTCGCCGTCCTCGAGTACCTGATGCGTCATGCGGGGCGCGTCATGAGCCGCACCCTGATCACCGAATATGCCTGGGGGTACCACTTCGACCCGGGGACGAACATCGTCGACGTCGTGATCAACCACCTGCGGAAGAAGATCGACGCCAAACACGCCAGGAAGTTGATCACCACGGTCCGCGGGGTCGG
>JAEUJK010000808.1 GCA_016794735.1 Gemmatimonadota bacterium
GGTGGGACCGAGGCGTTGCGCGTGGTGCTCAGCCAACTTCCGGCCAACGCCCCGGGCATCGTGATTGCCCAACACATGCCCGAGCGGTTCACCAAGTCGTTCGCCGATCGCCTCAACACCCTGTGCCAGATCCAGGTGAAGGAGGCCGAGGACGGCGATCGCATCGTGCCGGGCCTCGCCCTGCTGGCACCGGGGAGCTACCACATGCGCGTGATTCGCAGTGGAGCGGAGTATCGCGTCCGGTTGTCGCAGGATCCGCCGGTGAACCGGCACCGGCCGTCGGTCGATGCGCTGTTCGACTCGTGCGCCACATCAATCGGTCCCAATGCGATCGCGATCATCCTGACCGGCATGGGGGACGACGGGGCACGCGGGATGAAGGCGATGCGCGATGCGGGGGCCCGCACGATCGCCCAGGACGAGGAGAGTTGCGTGGTGTTCGGGATGCCACGCGTGGCTATTGAGCTGGGTGGTGTGGAGGAGGTGCACCCCCTGGATGACATCGGGGACATCGCCCTCCGGATGGCCAGCGCCGTGGCGCGCGGTTAGCTCATCCAAATGCGGTCCCGTTCCGATACTACTCAACGGGTCCCTGTCCCAGACGCTGCCTCCCAATCCCCGCGATGAAGATCCTGATCGCCGAGGACGATCTCGTCACTCGCGAGCTCCTCAAGCGCATCCTCAGTCACATGGCCGACGAGATCGTCGAGGCTGGTGACGGGATTGAGGCGCTCGAGAAGATCGAGACGGAGGAGCCGGACTTCATCTTCACGGACCTGCAGATGCCCGAGCTGGACGGCCGGGCGCTGCTCGAGGCCATCCGGGCGTCGAAGGAACACAGCGAGATCCCGGTGGTCTGCATGTCGGCGGTGAAGGACAAGGAGGAAGTCACCGCGCTGCTCGCGTTAGGCATCCAGGACTACATCCTCAAGCCGATCCGCCCGGCCGAAGTGCATGATCGCTTCCGCAAGGTGATTGCGCTGCACAGTGGGTGGCGCAAGCGACAGGGCGCCGGAGGGGACCGGGTCATGATGGTCGTGGACCCCGATCCGAACTTCCGCGAGTTCGTGAAGCCGTTCCTCGAGGAGCACTTCACGGTCATGGAGGCGGTGTCTGGTGCGCACGCGTTGCGCCTCTTCAAGGAGTCCGAGCTCAAGCCGACGCTGGTGGTCGCGGCCATCGGGCTGCCCCTCGTCAACGAGATCCAGCTGTCCAACCTGCTGCTCAAGATGGCGGTGGACACCCGCGTCACACCGCCCACGTTCTGGCTGTGCGCTGACGACGAGGATGACCTGGACGAGCGGCACTCGAACTACGCGGGACTGATCAAGCGGTCCTTCGTGCCGGAGTCGTTCGTGGCCGAGCTGCGTCGCACCGTGCTCAAGGGATCGTCGATGGCCGACCAGCTCAAGGCGCATTTCGCCGATGGCGCGCGGAAGTGGTCCCTCACCGCGACGCGCCAGACGCTGGGTGTCATGTCGGGCCAGGAGGTGCGGGCCATCGCGGCAAAGAAGGCCGCGCCCCTCGTGGACGGCGTCGCCGGGCGCATCACCCTGTCGAATGCCGAGGTGCGGGTGCAGATCCTGATCGCGTGCCCCAAGGAGGACGCGGTCGCCCTGGCCAGCAAGGTGCTCCGCCGTGATGCGACCCTCGAGACCGGGGGCGCCGATGTGTTCGGCGAACTCAGCAACACGATCGGCGGGCGCGCGCGTGCGGCGATCCTGGAGCACGGCTTCGACCTGGCGATTTCCCTCCCGGAAATCGTCTCCGACTTCATGCTCGAGCCGAGTGCGACGTGGGATCTCGCCGATTGGTTCGAGACCGCGTCCGGCAATCGGTTCTTTGTGGCCATGGCCGTCGAGCCGACGACCCCGGACGGCTTCGCCCCACGTGCGGCGACCGCCGCGGCGCCTGCCGCCGGAGGCGCCGCGGCCGACGCCGAGGCCGAAGACGTCCTCTTCTAGGGCGGCGCCGCTGTCCTCGGACCGGCAACCCTTCTCAGCGCCACCGTCGCGCGATCCCATCCCGGTACACACATAAAGAACGGGCCCCGCATCTCGCGGGGCCCGCTTCGTACCGGAGCTTCCGTGCTCAGCGCGACCAGCCGATGTCGAAGGAAATCCACTCCTTGTGGGAGCGATCCCGGTTGCCCGGAAGTGCGCCCGCCACGCGGGTGTTCTGCCCCTCGGGACTGAACTGCACGTGGGCCGACGGGGTGATGACCAGGCTGAACACCTTGAACGACGTCGAGGCGCCGAGGTCGACATGTGTCAGGCCGGCCTTGTTGAAGTTGTAGAACGCGTCGCCGGCGTCCTGTTGCTCCTGCCCGCTCGCCCAGCCCGCCAGACCGGAGAAACCGACTGACCGACCGCCCAGCGTCACGGACCGGCTGACCGCACTTTCCAGGTACCACCCGCCCACCACCCCGACGTCGCGGTACGCAGAGAGCGACGGGGAGAAGGGAAGCGAATCCGCGCGGTAGCTGGCCCAGACCTCGTCCGTGTTGTACACGTCGGACACGACGGAGCTGAGGTGGTTGAATCGGTAGGCGATCCACCCGGACGCGACGGTGCCGAAGGCAAAGGAACGGCCCCACTGCGCCGTGAGGTCGACTTCATTGAGACCGAGGTGCGTCCCGCCCTGGCTCAGCGAGTTGGGTGACTTGGCGGCCAGGGGTTCCACATTGCCCCAGGCGTTCGCGCTGAATGTGCCGAGCGTGTTGGCGTGGCTCAGGGTGACCCGCGGCTGGATCACCGACGCGTTGGTGAAGGTGATTCCGCGCCACACGTAATGGGAGGCGGCGGTGGCTCCGGCACCAAATGAGGCTTGCGCGGCTCCCGTGAGGGGGAGGAGCGCCACCGACGTGACGCCGACGATGCGTGCGAACATGAGTCGAGAGGGGAGGGGGTGTGGTGTCCCCTGCGATTCTCGACCCGCCGGTTCGGGCCACTTGAAGTCGTTGGCGCGCCCATCACCCGTGGCTGAGGCCTAATGGAACAAAAACGGCCCGCACCGTGACGGTGCGGGCCGCGGGCGTGCGGGAGTCCTCAGCCGGGCTTGATCATGTAGCCGACCCCGCGCACGGTGTGCACCAGCGGCTGTTCCGCGTCCTGGTCCACCTTCTTGCGCAGGTAGTTGATGTACACGTCCACGATATTGGTCGTGGGGTCCAGTTCCTGCTTCCAGACCGCCCGGCTGATCTCGTCGCGGCCGACTGCCTCACCCGCACGCCGGGCGAGGAACTCGAGGAGGGCATACTCCTTCTGCGTCAGGGCGACCAGGCGCGTGCCACGGCGCACCTCCCGGGTCAGCGGGTCGATGGTCAGGTCAGCCACGACGATCTGCGAGGCGGCCGCCTGCAACGCGGACCGGCGCAGCAGCGCGCGGATCCGGGCCAGGAGCTCGTCGATGTCGAACGGCTTGCTCAGGTAGTCGTCCGCCCCGGCGTCGAGTCCCTCGACGCGATCGGTCACAGTGTCCCGTGCCGTCAGCATCAGGAG
>JAEUJK010000824.1 GCA_016794735.1 Gemmatimonadota bacterium
GTCACGACGAGAATGTACTTCCGGATCGTCCCCGCGCCGTACAGGTCCTCGACCGCCACGTTCATCGCGTCGCCGATCGCCGTGGCACCGTCGGGCGCCGGCAGCTTCGCGAGGGCGGCGGCGAGCTTCTCCCGATCGTAGGGGCCGATGGGCAGCGCCCGCTCCACGCCACTGCTGAACACGTAGAGCCCGACGTTCACCGGGAAGCCAGACTGGCGCGCGACGAACGCCTCGGTCTGCTCGAGCACCTGCGCGAGCACGTCGCGGGCGATGCGGAACTTGGGGGCCCCGGCGTCGTCCCCCGGGTCGTCCTCCATCGATCCGGAGTTGTCCAGGAGGATCGCCACCGACGCACCCAGCCCTTCCTGCACGGTGGGGCGATACCGCGCGGTATCGCTCACTTCGGCGGCCTCGTCGGAGCCGCCCGAGGTGCGCCCCACGAACCGGGTCACGACCCACAACACCAGGGTGAGCGCGATCCACCAGCCGATCCCGCGCCGGGATCTTCCCATCGCCGCCTCCTTCGGGGCAAGCGAGGAAGTTGGAGCCAGCGGTGGGCAAACGGAATACGGCAGTACGAGAGGCGCGCGAATCACGCATTGTCGGCTCCGGGGTCGAGATGCCGCACTGAGTCGTGTCGGGCCACCGCGGTCCGGCTCAACCCTCGACCAGTCGCGGACTCACCGCCTCGGAGAACTCATGTCCCCCCGTACCCTCTTCATTGGGGCCGCCACCGCGCTCGCCCTCACGACGACCGCTTGCGATCGCCCGCTCAGCCCAAGCCAGGACCACCTCGCCGATCGCGCCACCGTCGCGCACTTCGCCCGTCACGACGTGGACCTTGGCCCCTGCCCCGCGCTGGCGGCGCCGAGTGGTGCGCTGGTTTCCTCCGTCATCTACGCACGCGGCACGCAGGACTACATGTGGGACGGCAACGCGTGGTTGTTCGTCGGGCCGACCGCGGAACTCTTCGCCAGCCGGACCTTCCGCGGGCTTGTTGGCACCCACTACGCCGGGCCCACCTGGGTGTCGGTGAGCGGCAGTGGCGTCGTGGGCCGCGTCGAGAATCGCTGCACGGCGACGACGTCGTCGATTCCTTGGTTGCTCCTGTCGGCGGTCTCCAGCCGCGGGCCCGGGATCTTTGAGGGCACGACGCACATCCAGCGACTGCGGACGCAAGGCGGGCTCGCTCCCGTTGCGCCAGGGACGGCGTATGGGCAGAAGGCCCGCGTGCCGTACACCGCGGAGTACGTGTTCTATCGATAGGCGAGGCTGGGCGGTGCGAGCCACGCGGGCTCGCACCGACTCACTTCGCGGGGATCGCCGCCGTGGTGCGGGCGCGACCTTCCAGCCCCTCGAGCTGCCGCAGGGTCTCGGCGCCGTAGAACATGCGGATGTATCGGGCCTGCGTCGGCGTGAGCCGACGCACCGCCCAGCTCAAGTGGACGAAGTGCGGTTCCACCGGGGCGTGCAGCGGGTGCATCCCGATCTCGCTCGGCATGCGATTCGACTTGCGCGTGTTGCACGACGAACACGCCGTCACGACGTTCGTCCACTCG
>JAEUJK010000878.1 GCA_016794735.1 Gemmatimonadota bacterium
CCCGCAGGCCGTCGTTGGACCGCATCCATGTTCGGGTTGGACGCGGGCGCGAGGCTCAGGTTGACCGGCGCGACGATGCGCGTGAGCGACCCGACGTTCGCCAGGAACTCGGCGACCGCGTGGTAGCCGCCGGTCACGGCGAGCTTGTAGCGATAGGTGTCGAACTGCTGGCCTTCGATCACCGGCTCCGGCTGCACGGTGGCGAGGTCCAGCCCGGCGCGGCGCGCGGCCGTCGAGACCTGCTCGAGCAACGCGGGCACCTCGTTGCCGGTCGGCACGAGCTGGCGCATCACCTCGAGGTCGCGGGCGAACTGTTCCGCCTCGGCCTTGAGCTTCTCGGCGTTGCCCTTGGAGGCTTCGGCCTTCGCGCGGGCGTTGTTGGTCTCGAGCGTGTCCACGCGGCCACTCAGGGCCGCGAGCTCGGTGGCCTTCGGGTTGTACACGAAGTTCCAGTACGCGGCGACGAGCGCCAGCGCGACCATGGTGACGAGCACCATGACCTGTTCACGTTGGGTCTTCGGAGGGAATGCCACGGTTACCTCACCGACAGCGAAACGGGGGCGGTTGTGATCACGGAACGATCGGGACGCTCATACTCGGCATCGAGCTGGAACTCGGTCACTTCCTTGCCGTCGAGGATCACGAGTTCGGACTTGGCGAGCTGCACGTTCTGCACGAACGGCGAGGTCTCGAGCAGCTTCATGAAGCGCGTCAGGGCCTGGATGTCGACCGTGTTGCCTACCACGCGGAAGCGCAGCGGCTCCTGGCTCGGCTCCGGATCCTTGTTCTTCTTGGCGGAGTCGGCGTCGGCGACACCGGCCGGCGTCGAGACGGCAGAGGTCTGCGCCATCGACTTGAGCCAGGTGTACGGCGGCAACGAGCGCGACACCTCGTCGAGCAGGTGCGGCCACACGTAGCGATCGTCGTCGATCGACCGGATGATGGCCAGCTGCTTGACGACCGAGTCCCGCTTGGCTTCCGCGCGGCGACGGTCCTTGAGGATCATCGCGTAGCGCGTGGAGTCGCGGAGCGCCTCGGTCTCACGCACGCCGAGGTCGTCGGCCGTGGTGGTCTGGGTCATGTGGAGGATGCCCACGCTGGCCACGGCCACGATCACGCTCGCGACGGCGGTCAGCAGGTACGGATCCTTGACCTTCGCCGCCACACCGGCGGCGATGGCCTTGAAGGACACGCCGGAGCCGGCCTTGCGATTCCGGGCTGCACCAGGCAGCAGATTGATCTCGATCATCGTTAGGGATCCAGCTCGGGGTTACGCTGCCTTGCGGAGCGCGAGGCCAATGGGAAGCATGAGGAGCGGGGCCACCTCGTCCGTGACGAGGTTGTCGAGCGCACCCGCGCGCACGCGCAGGTTGGCGAGCGGGTTGGCGAGTTCCACCGGCAGGCGCAGGCGCGTGCCGAGTGCCGGGGCGAGCCCCGGGACGCGGGCCCCACCACCGCAGAGGTAGATCGCGCGCAGCTGGCTGCCCCCACGCGAGGAGGAGGCGAGGAACGCCGCCGCCCGCTCGACGCCGACCGCGATCTCTTCCCCGCGGCTCTCGATGATCGCATCGAGGTGCGGTGAACGGTCGTAGCCCTGGAGCAGCCCCTCGGCCTCGTCGGCGCCGAGCCCCCGCTCGCGCTGCAGGTCCTCGCGGAACCGGCGCGTGCCGATCGTGAGGTCGCGCGTGAGGATCGGGACGCCGTCGTCCAGGATGTTGATGTTCGTGACTTCGTGGCCGATGTTGATCAGGCCAACGACGCCTTGCATCGCATCGGGGTGGTTCACCTCGAAGGCGTTGTGCAGGGCAAAGGCATCGACGTCGACCACCGCGGGCGCGAGGCCGGCGTCGGTCAGCAGTCGCATCTTGTTCTCGACGAGATCGCGCTTGGCGGCGACGAGCAGGACGCTCATCTCCATGCCGTCGGCATCGGGATCGAGGATCTGGAAGTCCAGCTCCACCGACTCCATGTCGAAGGGCACGTGCTGTTCCGCTTCCCAGCGCATCAGCTCACGCGCCTGCTGTTCCTTCACGCGCTCGATCTGGATCTTCTTGATGATCACGTCGCGGCCACCGACCGCGGTGACCACGTCCTTGGTCTTGAGGCCGGCCTGTTCCATCGCGCTGCGGATGGCGTCTGTGACAATGCCGGGGTCCATGACTTCGCCTTCGACGATCGCGTCGGCGAGCAGCGGGGCGATCACGACCTTCGAGAGCTCCGGTTCGCCGCGACCGTGGTCAATGACCGCGATCTTGATGAGGCCTGAGCCGACGTCGAGTCCGACCGTCGTCTTCTTGCGACCGAAGAGCGCCATAACGAGTGGGGTAAAGGTCCAGAGGCTCACGGGAACAGGCGGGGCCACGAGGCCCGGAGCGTCTGCCCATGACACGACCGCCATGTCCGTGGGGTAACAGCACTTTGCGGGAGCCGTTGCGCTTCGCCTGATCGGTGCGCGGCGTCACGACAATCGCGTGCACGCGCGTGACGGGAATCACATCGGGACCCACGCGCGGCCGGTGAGCGGGCCCAGCCGTGCGTGACGCGCGAGGGCGCCCACCACCACACAGCCCGCTCGTTCCACGCGTAATCCGTCGCCCACGTCCGGGTGATCACCTGCCACGGCGAGAGTATCGGCCGCGAGGACCGCCCCACGCAGCACACCGCCACCAGGCCCCGCACGGACGTCGTCGCGGACGATCACGAGCCCGTCGAAACGCGCTCCATGCGTCACCGTCAGGTCACCATCCACGAGGAGGATTCCCTGCCCGCGCCCCCCGCGCAGCTCGACGCTACCGCGCGCGTGGATCACCGGCGCATACCGTGCACAGGGCCCGGCGCCGAGATTCTCTCCCCAGTTTGTCGCGACGCTGGAGTCACACGCGGCCAGCGTCACGACAGGCCCCGGCGTCACGATCGCTCCGGGGGCGAGGTGCACCGTCGCGCGCGCCACGAGAGTCGCCCAAGACTCGCTCCCGAAGGCATCGTAGGTCGACATCGCACCGGCCAGCGGATCCTCGAGCCACGGCGGGATCCCGCGCACCACCCCTGCCCCGGCCCTGCGTGTGGTATCGGGCATGGCCACCCCGGCGACCCCGGTGCCCGGCAGGCATCCCGGCAACAGCGGAGTCGTCGTGGTGTCGGTTCCGATCACCTCCCCGCTCCCCGTCACGGACGCCGCATCGCGCACCGTGAGCGCCGCGAGTCCACCCACGTCCGGAAGGTCCAGGCGTACGGCGAGGGTGGCCCGGCGAACGGTGCGCCGTCGCTGGCCGGTATCCGGGAACCACGACGTGGCCGAGAGGTGCCAGGTGGCCGGTGAAGTCCGGACGGCCCGCACCTCTACCAGCGCACTGCCTGCGGCGCGTCGCACCACCACGGGCGGCTGGGCGAGTTGCAGGGTGTCGAGCCCGAGGCGCCGCGCATCGCGCACCACCCCCCAAAGCCCGGCGTCCGCGGCGGCAGCAGCAACCACGGCGTCGCGCCGCGCCTCGTCGCGCCGCATGGCGCCGAGCGAGACCTGATGCAGGGCCACCGCCAGCCACGAGATGAGGACGACGGCCGCGAGGGTCGTCGCCAGTGCAGCACCTCGTCGCGCCCGCCCCATCATCGCCGGTTGCGGAAAACGAGCAGTCGCTCGATGGAGTCGTGGCGGACGGCAGCCCCCGCGAAGCTGCGAACCGCGGCCCGGGTGGGGGCGGCTGCCCGCAGCCGCACCGCGACCGGGAAGGTCGCCCCCGGCGTGAGCGCGGAGTCGAGCCAATCCATCCGCAGGCCGCTCCCTGGGGGATCGAGGGGGCCGGCCACCGGCTGGATGATTGACCACGCGCCACCCGGCCCCAGCTCGGACACCCCGACGGACCACTCCCCGGCCGACCGGTACAGGGCGATCCGCGTGGGGCGCAGCAGCCGCGCGGGACTCCCCAGCTGAACGGGCTGCAGTGGCGGGACGACGTCCAGCTCCCAGGCGGCGAAGGCGGCGTCGTTCACCGGGTCGAGCAACGCGGAGCTGCCGCACCCGCCGCGCACAAGGCGCGCGGACTGGACGACATGGCGTGTCCAGCTGTCGTCGCCCGGCGGCGCGGTGGGTCCGTCGTCGAAGACCTGGAGGAGGTCACCAGGCTGGGGACTGCTGGTGGTCCCGCCGAGCCTGACGCCGTCGGATCGGGTACCGGCGGCCAGGGCCGCGACGCTTCCCACCGCGCAGACCGGCGCTGCCGCCACGGTCGCCCACCAGACCGCGGCGGTATCCGAGAGCCGGATCGCGTCACCGCCGACCGGCGAAAATGCGGGGAGGAGCAATTCTCCCGACTCGCGCGCGGCGGCGAGTTGCCCGTCGCGTTCGGTGCCGAGCACCGTGGCCTCGGTCCAACGCACGGAGGTGACGATGGTGCGCACGACCAGTGCGCCCAGGATCCCGAAGATCGCGAGGGCCACGAGCAGGTCGACCAGCGCCACGCCGCGGCGGTTCAGCATCGTCCGGCCACCTCGAGGGTCCATGGCGTGCCCTGCCGAGGCTGCACGACCACGTCGAAGACCGCGCCGTCGGGCTGGTGTCGCGCCGTCCACGAGATCGTGCCATGTGCGGTGGTGGACCGGCCGGCCGCACCATGACATCCCAGCAGGCCTAACGAGTCCGCGAGGCTGGCGACCTGGTCGGCGAGGTGACGCGCCCGCGTGGCGCGTGCGGCCGCGCGCACGCCGGTGAGGTGCACGGCAAACGCCCCTTGCAGGGCGATCCCGAGCAGGACGATGGCGACGAGGGCTTCAACAGTCGTAAAGCCGCTGGACGCGGCGGGGGTCGTGAAGCCGTGGGACGCGGTGCGCGATGGCATGGCGCATCATCGCCGCCGCCGGTGCGCGGTGTGGCATCACCCGATTGCCACTCCCGGCATTTTCACGCATGGACTAAATGCCAGAGGGCGGCGACCCGATTGGATCGCCGCCCCCTGGGCACCACCGAGCGAGTTACTCGCTTACGGCGTGCACTTCGGCTCGGCTTCGACGGTGGCCGGCGCAACCGCCGCCACACCAACGAAGATCGCGCAGGTCTTGGTGGTCGCGCTGTGCGTCGAGGTGGCGCTCCAGCCCGTGCCGCCCGAGGCAGCCGCGGTGACCGTCACACCCGCCGACGGAACGAAGCCGTTGAGCGAGGTGGTCGAGCCCGACAGGTTCGTCGCCGAACCAGCGGTGTAGACCTGGTTGTCAGCGAAGTACGACTCCTGCGTGGTGGCCATG
Organism: Gemmatimonadota bacterium; assembly: GCA_016794735.1. Classification (GTDB taxonomy): domain Bacteria; phylum Gemmatimonadota; class Gemmatimonadetes; order Gemmatimonadales; family Gemmatimonadaceae; genus RBC101. The sequence goes on from JAEUJK010000878.1 coordinate 5,236, forward strand.
TTGCGGAGGTCGGACTTCATCGAGGCGAGGTACGCCTTTTCCTTCGTGTTGGCGAACTTCGGGATCGCGATCGCGGCCAGGATGCC
>JAEUJK010000001.1 GCA_016794735.1 Gemmatimonadota bacterium
CGAGTCGGCCGCAGGCGCCGCAGTCGGCGTCAATGCCGTGACGAGCCGAAGCGGGTCGAACGTGGCAAAATCCAGCTCGGCCGGCGCGACGTTGGCCGCGACGAGGATCGGCTCCGCCCCGGGACTCCCGGACGGGCGCACCTCATAGATGCCGGCTTCATGCAACTCGAGCGTCGGCAGGGCGCCATCTCCACCGACCGCCAGCCGCTCCCCCGACGGTGCCTTCACCGCCCAACGCGTCGGCGCATCCGTCGGATTGGTCGCCAGGTCGCGCGGCGCAATCGCCTCACCCACCGCGTACGCCCGACGTCGGTCGTGGTAGTTCGCTGCGTACCGCACGAGCTGGTGGACAAACGGCAGGAAGACGGGCTGTCGCGGCAGGTCGTTCCAGTACCCATCCAGGCTCGACGCCCAGGTCAGCACACGCCCCGCCCCCAGGGTATGCTCGGTCAGGGCCACACCACCGTCGTCGAAGCGCGCCAGCACGCCATCCGTCGTATCGATCGCCCGGTACCTGAAGAAGCGCGCCGCGGAGAGATCGCCCGAACGGGCACCGGAGAAGACGGCGAGCGCGGAGTGGCCGCGATCCACCGAACCAAGCACCGCCCCGCGTTGGCCGAGCCGGTCGGTCGGCTGGGTGATCCGGCCGGGCATCAACGCACGTGCCTCCGCCGGCCAGTTGCGATCGGAGGTACGCTCGCCTAACGCGGTGAGCAATCCGCCGCCCGAGCGCACGAACGACACCAGTCGGGCCCCGCCAATCCCCGCCGGGATCCCCGCATCGGCGAGGATCACAACCTTGGCAGCCGCGAGGTCGGTCGCATTCACGCGATCGCTGCGGCGCACCGTCGCCTCGAAGGCCGGCGCGTCGCCGATCTCGAGGGCGCGCGTGAGGAACACACCGCGCTCCGGCTGGGCGTCCCGGTGCTCCACCACGAGCACGGGCAGCGTTGGCGGGCGCGACAGCAGGAAGTGGAACACATCGTCGCCCGTGAGCTCGTCGGAGTCGAGCACCACACGCGCGGGAGTCGGACGCGTCGGCACGGGCACCGCGCCAAAGGCGACACTCGCGCCGCCATCACCGGGCAGGTCCACGGTGGCACGCGCGACCTCGCGCCCACCCACCTCGAGGCGCGCCGTGACCGCGCGCTCGGCTGGGCCGAGACGGGCCAGTCGTGCGCTCACCACCACACGCGCCGCGTCGCCGCCGGGATCGCGCCGCACATCCACGGAACGCACCGAACGATCCGTCACCGTTCCCGAGACATCCACCGGCACCACCTCGGTCCCGGTGGGAATCGTCACCTCATCGGTGAGGTCCCAACCGGTGCGTTGCAGGTCGGAGATCACGACGAGCTTTCGCTTGGGAAGCTCCGAGGCGCCGAGGATGCGCGACGCGAGGGCCACCGCCGGTGAGAGGCGCGTGCCTTCGTCGGTTGTGGCGATCGAGTCGAGGGCGGCACGCAGCTGCTGCGCGTTGCCGGTGGGCTCGTTCACCGCAGAGGCGCGTCGATCGAACGGAATGAGCGTCAGGAGGTCCCCGCGGCCGAGGCCGGCGATCACCTTCCCGGCTTCCTCACGCGCGCGCGACCACCGCGTGCCGTATTTCATCGAGAAGGAGCGGTCCAGCAGGACCACCACCTCGGTGCCACCATCGCGGGCAGCGCCGGCCGCCTGTCGCCGCGCAAACACGGGGCGCGCGAAGGCAAAGGCGGCGAGCGCAATCACCGCACAACGTGCGAGGAACAACAACCAGTCGCGAATGCGTTGCCGCGCGCTGAACGGATAGGGCGTCTTGCGCAGGAACATGAGCGACGGGAACGCCACCGCCTCGCGCTTCTCCTTGTGCACGAGGTGCACCAGGAGTGGCACGACGACCGCGGCAGCGGCCGCGATGAAGATCGGGGCGAGCAGGGCGAACGGCATCAGCGCACCGTCCGCATGCGCTCACGGCGCAGCAGGTACTCGAACAACATCTTGTCGAGCGGCTGCGAGGTGTCCACCAACGCATAGTCCACGCGGTGTTCGCCCAGTCGCTTCTCCAGGGTGGCCACGTGTTGCTGCATGGCCGCGAGGTAATCCTTGCGCAGCTTGCCCGGCACCACCGGCATGCGCAGCCCCGTCTCCACGTCGCGGAACGTCGTCACGTCGTCGTACGGGAAGGTGCGCTCGGCGGCATCGAGCACCTGCATGCACATCACGTCGTGCCCCGCGTCACGGAGCGCGGCGAGCGCATCGATGACCTGGTCGGGGGGTTCGTACAAGTCGGAGAGGAGCAGGTACATCCCGCGGCGCCGCTGCTGCTCCGCAATCATCGACAGCGGGCGCTGCAGGTTCCCCTTCCCCATTGGCACCGCGCGTTCCAGCCCATGCAGGCACTGCTGCAGGTGACGTGCGGACGCGGGCACGACGTCGCGAATGTCGTCGTCGAAGGTGACCAGGCCCACGCGGTCCCGCTGCCGGTGCGAGAAGTAGATCAGGCACGCCGCAAGGATCTTGGCGTACTCGAGCTTGGTCATCCGCTCGTGCTTGAACCCCATCGACGCCGAGACATCGAGCAGCACCACGAAGTTGGTGTTGGTGTCTGCCTCGAAGGTCTTGAGGTAGTAGCGCTCCGTCCGCGCATACACCCGCCAATCGATGTGGCGGATGTCGTCCCCCGGGACGTACTGCCGGTGTTCCGCAAAGTCGGTCGAGAAACCGAGATGCGGCGAGCGATGCAGTCCCGAGATGAATCCCTCGACCACCCAACGGGCAATCAGCTCCAGGTCACCGATCCGTCCGAGGACGTTGGGATCGACGAACTGCGTACCGGGGAGGGTGCGAACGGGGGACGTCATGGGAGAAGGCAAACAGATGAAGCACGGGCGGCACGAGCAGCACCAGACTGGAGCAGCACGCGAGAACCCGTGCTGCCCTGACCTCTCGTGCCGCTCGTGCTTCGCACTCGCTGTTTCACGTGATTCACTCCTCTTACATCCTTGCGGTCGGCCGCGGAACGGTAGCCACCAGCTTCTCGATGATGTGGTCGGTCGTGATCCGCTCCGCCTGCGCGTGGAAGTTTGGCAGCAGGCGATGCCGGAGCACCGGCGTGGCGAGCGCCACGATGTCCTCGAACGAGACGTGATATCGCCCCTGCATCAACGCCCGCGCCTTGCCGCCTAGTACGAGGTACTGGGCGGCACGCACCGACGCGCCGTAGTTCAGCCACTGCTTGATGAAGTCCGGCGCCGTCGGGGACGACGGACGCGTCGCGCGCACGAGGTGCACGGCGTACCGCGCCACGGACTCGGCCACGGGGACACGTCGCACCAACTTCTGGAAGGCGACGATGTCCTTGCCCGTGATGGCGTGCGCGAACATGTGGGACTGGATCGAGGTCGTCGACTGCACGACCTGCAGCTCCTCGTTCTCGCTGAGGTACTCGATCACCACCTGGAACATGAAGCGGTCCAGCTGCGCCTCGGGGAGCGGGTACGTCCCCTCCAGTTCGATCGGGTTCTGCGTCGCAAAGACGAAGAACGGCTCGTCGAGCGTGTAGGTGCGTCCCTGCACGGTCACGCGATGTTCCTGCATTGCCTCCAGCATCGCTGACTGCGTCTTGGGCGGCGTGCGGTTGATCTCGTCGGCGAGGACGATGTTCGAGAAAACCGGCCCGGGGACGAAGGCCATCCGGCGTCGACCAGTCTCCGGGTCTTCCTGGATGATGTCGGTTCCCGTGATGTCGCTCGGCATCAGGTCGGGCGTGAACTGGATGCGCGAGAACTTGAGGTCCAGGACCTGCGCCATCGTGTGGATGAGCAGCGTCTTGGCCAGCCCGGGCACGCCGACGATCAGGCAGTTGCCGCCGGCGAACAGCGCGGTCAACGCCTGCTCGATGACGACTTCCTGCCCCACGATGAGCTTGCGCAGTTCCCCGATGACCGCCGCGCGCCCGTCGCGCAGGCGATCGGCCAGCGCAATGTCGTCCGGCGCCTCGAGCGCCACCCCTTCATGAACCGATGTAGTCACGCGTCTCCCCGGTTAGTGCGTCATGGCGTACATGACGTAGTTGACGGCCAGCTTGTACGCTTCGTTGGTGAGGGCAATCGGCAGGAAGCCCTCATCCGAGAACTCCATGTAGTCGCCGATATCGTTGTTGTAGTTCGCGATCATCACCAGTCGCTTCGTCGGGTCGTTGTCCTCGAACGCCCCCACGAACGACGCCGGCGACCCATTCATCGGGTGTTGCATCTGCAGGGACTCGATCCGGTAGAACGAGTCGAAGATCGGGTGGTCCAACTTGAGTTCCTGGAGCTTGAGCGCCGGGAACGCCTCCCGCCACTTGGCCTCGAAGTTGTACCAGTGCTCGCCCGTGAAGTCGTCGAAGATCAGGAAGCCGCCCTTGTGCACGAAGTCGCGCACGCCCGCGAGCTCCGTCTCGTTCATCGTCCAGAAGCCGGGTTCCGACACGTACGCCGCCGGATAGTTGAAGATCTCCGGATCCTCGAACGAGAGGATGTTGCTCCC
>JAEUJK010000075.1 GCA_016794735.1 Gemmatimonadota bacterium
GGCGTGGCGCGAAGCCCGCGCCATCCGCGATGCGCGCCCGCACCAGCACCTCATGGTGCTCGGCCTGGCGGAACACGCCGTGGACCTGCTGTCCGAGGAGTTCGGTACCGACCTCGTCTCCGTGGTGCGCGCCCACTTGAACGACGTGGACCTCATCGCGCCCCCCACGACCGACCCACGCAACGCCATTGCGCGTGGTGCCGTCCTCGCCGCCTTCCTTCGGGATTCCGCGGGGTTCAACGCGGCGGCATTCCAGGAGCTCTTTCGCCCCATCGCCGGGTTCATCGACCTCACCGACGTGGAGCGCACCGCGCGACGCGCCATGCTCGACGGCGACGTGAGAACCGAGGCCTCGGATTCGCCTGCGGATACGCACCGCAAGCACGCCTAAGGCGTGATCAGATCTCCCAGTTGCTGAACACCACCCCGCTGGCCGGCATCACCTCGGGGTAGCCACGCAGCGTCATCCGCAGGTCGGTCCATCGCACGCGGGCTCCCAGTCCCACCAGCGCGTCCCAGGCCTCGCGATAGCCGGTTTGCACACGCACTGCGGCCCGCGCCGTTCCCGCGCGCCGCGCCGCGGCAGCCACCATATGCGCGAGTGGCGCGAGGTCCTTCGCGTCCTGCACGGCGAGCTTGAGGACACGCAGCTCCTCTCGTGCGCGCCCCTCGACGAGCGGGACGACATGGTACAGCGCAAAACCGCGCAGTGCCCCGCCAGGGGACGCACGCAGCAGGCAGGCATCACCCAACGCGAGGTCGAGCGTAAGCCGCAACTCGCGCGAGTAGTCGCGGCCCGGGAGCAATCGCGCGACGAGTGCGCGGCATTCCTCGATCGCGGCTGCCTGTTCCGCTCCACGCAAGGCGCCGAGGGTGACGGGTTCACCCTCGCCCGCATCGAGCGTCAGTGTGACGGTGAGCGGACCCGGCACGTAGCCGAGGCCGGCATAGAAACCGATGTTCTCGACGGTGCGCGGCATCGTCTCGAGCCCGATCGTCTGTGCGCCTCCCGCGAGGAGCCACGCCGCACCTGCGCGGACGATCGTCTTGCCCACCCCACTTCCCTGCCATTCGGGGCGCACCGCGAGCGGCCCCATCCATCCTTCGTTGCCGGAGAGGTGCGCCACGTTGAACGCGGCCACCTCACCCGCGGGGTCCCGCCAGACCATGGCCCCCTCGCGCGCCCCCTCGATCGCGAAGCGCCAGATGGCCGGATTGAGCTGCGGCACGCGAACACCGGCCATGCCGTCGCGCCGGTAGCGCTCGGTGAAGGCGTCGGCGAACACGCGGTTCACGGCATCGATATCGGTGACGCGCATCGGGTGCGGCCCGCTGATGGCCCGCACCGTACCCACGGTGGCGCTCACGACTCCGCTCCCGCCAGGGCCGTACCGCGGAAGAGCCCCTCGTCAGGCAGCGGATCGGTGGCGTCCTGCACGATCGAGCTGCCGGTCTTCACGTCGTAGGAGAGTCGCAGGATCCGCTGCTCGCCTGCCCCGTCGCTGATCGACTCGATGTGCGACATGAGGATCACCTGCTCGAACTGGTCCTGCAGGCGACGCAACAAGCCGATCACGTTGAGCTGGCGCGGCTGGTCGAGCGACCCGAAAATCTCATCCAGCACCAGCAGCGAGAGCCGCTGCCCGCTGCGCTCCGCGATCATCTGCGAGATGGCGAGCCGCAGGGCGAGGTTCGTCAGGTCCTCCTCGCCGCCGGAGATCACCGGCTTGGGGTTGCCATCCTCGGAGACGACGACGTTGTAGTCGTCGTCCATCGCGAGGTCCGAATACCGGTGGTCGGTCAGCTCGGCGAGGAACTCGCCCGCGAGCTGCGCGAGTTCCGGCCGCAACGCGTGGTTGAGGTCGGTGCGCAGGTCGGTGTAGGCGCGATCGAGCTGTTCGTGCAGCTTGCGCTCGCGCACGAGGGCCGCTTCCAGCTCCTGCGCGCGGCGCAGTTCCTTCATCGCCGCCGTGGCGCCTTCCACCGCGCGTTGGGCCGCCTTGAGTTCGGCACCTGCACTCGCCCGCTTGACCTCCGCATCCTGCAGCGCCGTCGTCGCTGCCTCCTGGGCCTGGCGCGCGGCCACGAACTCCTGTTCGGAGAAGCGCATCACGTCGCGCTCCGTATGGGCGTGGGCCAGGCGCTCCTGCAGGTCCCGCGCGCGCCCCTGCACCTCCTCGCGCGCGGCCAGCAACTCCGGCTCACGCTCGAGTTGGGTGGAGAGCCGAGTCGCCCGTTCATTGAGCGGAGCCAGCCGGTCGATCTCCGAACGCAACTCCGCGTGGCGCGTGGCATCGTAGCCCTGCGGGATCGTCGCCAGCTCCTGCTGCATCGCGGCAAGCCGCTGCGATTTCACCTCGATCTCCCTGTCGAGGGCGACCATCTCCTGCGCGTCCCCGCGGGCGGTCGCGAGCTGGCCTTCCAATTCCCCGAGCTGCCGCTGGAGGTCGCGGCGCTGCTCCTCGAGCTGGGCGACCTCGGGGGGCATCGCCTCGAGCTGCGAGAGGCGCGTGGCGTAGTAGCGCCCATCGACGGTGATCGTGTCCAGCTGCTCGTCGACCTGGTCGAGCACGGTGCGGAAGTTCTCCCCCAACACGCGCGTGCAGGTGGGACAGGCGCCGTCCTCGCCCAACTCGACGATGCGGTCGCGCTGCTTCTTGAGTTCCGTGTACTGGGCCCGCAGCGCATCGCGCTTGGTCTCGGCCTCCTGGCGGTCGCGCACCCAGTCCGTGCGGTGTTGCTCCAGGCGGGCGACGGTGTCCTCGAGCCGGGCGCGTTCCTCGACGAG
>JAEUJK010000078.1 GCA_016794735.1 Gemmatimonadota bacterium
CCTGGCCGGGATCGGTGGCGGGGTGATCGCCGCCGCCCTGCACGCGCTCGCGACCATCCGGTATCGTGCCGACCAGGTGGTGCTGGGCATCGCGATCAACCTGATGTCGGTGGGGATCACGCGGTTCTTCCTGCGCCTCGCGTTCGATTCGTCGTCGAACTCGCCGCGCATCCCGGGCTTCGACTGGGCCGGCAATGCTGGCGCCAACGGTGGGGCGGGATCGCTCCTGGCGTCGTTTTCCAACCCATTGGTCCTGGTGTCGCTGCTGTCGCTGCCGACGGTCTGGTGGATCCTGTACCGCACGCCGTTCGGATTGCGGCTGCGCGCCGTTGGGGAAAAGCCGGAAGCAGCCGCCTCGGTTGGCGTGTCGGTGGCTCGCGTGCGATGGCTCGCGGTCCTCGGCGCGGGTGCCTTCGCCGGCATGGGTGGCGCGTACCTCGCGCTCGAGCAGCACCAGTTCACCGACAGCATGACGGCCGGTCGCGGATTCATTGCCCTGGCCGCCGTGATCTTCGGGCAGTGGGAACCCAAGCGCGTGGCGCTCGCCTGCCTGCTCTTCGCCGCCGCAGAAACGTTCCAGATCCGCCTGCAGGGGCTGCAGCTGCTCCCCTCACAGTTCGTGGAGATGATCCCGTACGTCCTCACCATCATCGCGGTGGCGGGGATCGTCGGCCGCTCACGGCAACCGGCGGCATTGGGTCGCGTGGCGGAGTCATGAGCAGCCCCCCAACGCACCGGACCCCGCGTGAAGGTCGACGTATGATGTGTGATGGTCGCACGGGGAGTCTCCCGTGCAGCTGACCGCGACAGGCCAGTCCCCCTGGTTGCTCGGCCTCGCCGGGATCGTGGGCGCGGGGCTGTTGTACGTATTGATCCAGGAAGTGCGGAAGATTCCGGCGCGCCTGTTCACGCTCATGGCGACGGCGTTCCTGGACATGGCGGGGGTGCTGATGATCATCCCGCTGATGCCGTTCTACGTGAAGGAGCTGGCGGGCGACGACGGCGTGCGGATCTTCGGCGTCTCGCTCGGCATCGGGACGCTGATCGGGATCATCGTGAGCGCGTTCACCATCGCGCAGCTGGCCAGCGCCCCCATGTGGGGCCGCTACTCGGACAAACACGGCCGCCGCCCCGCCCTGCTCATCGCGTTAGGCGCGTCGGCCATCTCGTACCTGATCTTCGGGTTTGCCACCTCGCTCGTCGTGCTCTTCCTCTCCCGGCTGGTGCAGGGCGCGGGCGGCGGCACCGTGGGAGTGATCCAGGCTTACGTTGCCGATTCCACCGAACCCGCCGATCGCGCGCGTGCCCTCGGCTGGCTTTCCGCCGCAACCAACCTGGGCGTGGCGCTCGGGCCCGTGCTCGGCTCGCTCGCCGTGACCCTTGGCCAGCAGGACCTGTGGCCCGGTGCCAGCGAGTATCGGATGGGACGCGCCGCACCGGGGGTCGTGGCCGCCCTGCTCTGCCTGACGACGATGGGCTTTGCCTGGAAGTACCTCAAGGAGAGCCGGCACGATCACGTCAGCGACAAGCCGCGGCCGTCGTCACGCGCGGCGGCATGGCGCGTCCTCTCGCATTCGTCAGAGCCTGCCTCGCGGCTGATCCTGATCTATGCGATCGCCATCGGGGCGTTCCAGGGCGTGAACACCGTGCTGGCCCTGTTCCTCAACCGGCGGTTTGGTGTCACGGCACAGTCGATCGGCGTCTTCTTCATGTACATCGGCGCGATCTCGGTCTTCACGCGGGTGCTGCTGCTGGGCCGCGCGGTGGACCACTTCGGCGAGGCCCGCCTGAGCCGCATCGGCATCACCCTCCTCACGGTGGGGTTGCTGGGAATGCCGCTGGCCCCAAACATCGGCGTGCTGGCCATCGCCGTGGCGTTGCTCCCGCTGGGGACGGCGTTCACCTTCCCCTGCGTGACCGCGCTCCTGTCGCGCGTGATCCCGAACACCGAGCGCGGGTTGTACATGGGATTGCAGCAGACCTTTGGTGGGGCGTCGCGCGTCATCGCGCCGCTCTTCTTCGGCTGGTCGTTCGATGCCATCGGCACGTCGGCGCCGTACTTCTTCTCCGCCTCGTTCGTCGCCGCCACGCTGCTGCTCGGCATCGGGATGGACCGATACAGCGCCAAGCCCACGTCGTAGGACCGCGGCAGTCGCAGGAAGAATCCGTTCCACCGCTCCGGCGTCGCCGTTGGCCGACCCCGGAGCTCACCAATCGCGTCATCCCCTCTCGCCCTCGACGAGATCACCCGACATGCGCCGATTCCTTCCCCTCCTGGTCGCTGGTTCCGTGGCTGCGCAGGAACCCGTCTCGTGGAACCGCGAGAACCTCACGTTCAGCACCTTCTCGATCGCCGCGATCGACCCGCGCACCGGCGAGGTCGGCGTGGCGGTGACCACCCGCGTGGCGTGTGTGGGCAACGGGGTGCCGTGGGTGCGAGCGGGCGTGGGGGCCGTGGCGACGCAGGCCAGCACGCGCACGCAATACGGCGAGGAACTCCTCACCGCCCTCGCCGCGGGTGAGGCCCCGGACGCTGCCCTCCGTCGCCTGCTCGCGGCCGACTCGGGGGCGCAGTCGCGGCAGATCGGGGTGATCGCGCTCAATGGCCGCAGCGCACAACACACGGGCAGCGGGCCCCAGCAGTGGGCGGGCCACCGCGCCGGTACCAACTACGTCACGCAGGGGAACATCCTCGTCGGCAAGCAGGTCGTGGACGCCGTGGCGTCCACCTTCGAGGCCAGCGAAGGACAGCCACGTCACCTCGCGGACCGCCTGATCGAGGCGCTCGCCGCCGGCCACGCGCAGGGTGGCGATGCCCGGCATGGCCGCGTCCAGTCGGCGGCGGTGGTCGTCGCGGACAACCGCCCGGGCCGGTCGCGTCGCAACGACGGCGTCACCGTGAATATCAATGTGTGCGAGAACCCGGAGCCGGTCGCGGAACTCCGCCGCATCTACGACGCCGTCTCGCAGACCCTGGGGTTCCGCACGCTGCAGCAGTTCGCGGGCAATGACATCTGGCAGCTGAAGGTCATGCTCCACGCGCTGGGCCGCTTTCGCCCGAACGAAGCCACGCTCGTCCGTGGGGCCGACGCCATGAACTACACCGCCGAGACGATCGCGGCCGTGGACGCCTTCCGCGTGGACGCCGGGCTGGCCGGACCGCAGAGTTCGCCGTCGGGGCTGGTTGACACCGAGACCGTCGAACGGCTCTGGCAGGCGCTGGAGCGGGCCGGAAAGGCCAAGGCCGTCCGGGAGTCCCTGCTGGAGATCACGGCGATCCGCCGCTGAGCCGGGCACGGGGCCGGACCGATCGGGGTACCACCCGGATCGGTGTGTCGGCCCCGTGAACCAACCACCCGCCCAACGCCATGCGCCTGCTCCGTTCGCTCGTCTTGTGCACCCTCGCCGTGGCCTGCGCAGACCCCAGCGGCCCGCAGGGAAAACCCGCGCCCATCACGGCGCTGCCACGACAACTCAACACGACCGAGCAGGCCATCGCCTCCGCGACGACCGACTTCGGGATCACGCTGCTCCGTGAGGTCAACCGGACGTTCGCGGACAGCAACGTGTTCCTTTCGCCTTTGAGCGCCACCATGGCGCTCGGCATGACGCTCAACGGCGCGAACGGCACGACGTACACGGAGATGCGCGGCGCACTCGCCCTCCCCGACCGGCCGCTCGCCGAACTCAACGCGAGTTACCAGGGGCTGATCGCGATGCTCCGCGGACTCGACCGGACCGTCGACTTCCGGATCGCCAACTCGATCTGGTACCGCAACACCTTCGCGAGTGCGATTTCCCCGACCTTCATCAACGACACGAAGACCTTCTTCGACGCGCAGGTGACCGCGCTGGACTTTGCATCCAGCCAGGCCCCCACCACCATCAACGGGTGGGTCAACACGTCGACCAACGGCAAGATCACGAAGATCATCGACGCGATCACCCCCCAGATGGTCATGTACCTGATCAACGCGACCTACTTCAAGGGCGCGTGGCGTGACGCCTTCGACCCCAAGCGCACCAGCGACGGCCCGTTCACCACGCACAAGGGGCAGCAGGTCACCACCAAGCTGATGGCGCGCAAGGGCGGGTATCGCGCGGCGCAGATCAACGGGACGCAGGTCGTCGAGATGCCCTACGGCGGCGATGCCTTCGTCATGACGGTGGCCATGCCGGCCTTCAACGTGAACATCAACACCTTTGTCGCCGGGCTCACCCCCGCGACATGGGCCAGCCTCACCGCGTCGCTCACGGAGCCGGGCTGGGACCTGATCTTCCCCAAGTTCAAGCTCGCCTGGGAAGACAAGCTCAACGATGAGCTGCAGGCCATGGGGATGCGGCAGGCGTTCATTGGCGGAGGCGCCGACTTCACGCGGCTGTCCCCGAGCATGGGACGCGACCTGTACATCACCGAGGTCAAGCAGAAGGCGTTCGTCGACGTGTACGAGGAAGGCACAGAAGCCGCCGCCGTGACGTCCGTCGGCGTCGGGGTGACCTCCGCCCCACCGTCGATCCGCATCGATCGCCCGTTTGTCTTTGCCATCCGGGAACGGCTCTCGGGCACGGTGCTCTTCATGGGCAAGATCGTGAAGCCGTAGCCCGACCGACGCACAACGCGAGAGGGACGCCCGCCAGGCGTCCCTCTCTGCGTTTCCGGCAGATGGGTCTTCGCCTCTTGCTGCGACTCGGCGCGTGGCGGCACGTTACGAGATGCGCCTGAGACTCGCCTCCGCCCTGCTCCTTCCCGCGGCACTCGCCGCCCAGTCCTCCAAGGCCCCGCCAGCCACCTTCCGCGACCCCGATCGCCTGGCCAAGCTGACGGCCGCGTTCCCCGAGGTCGATCGGCTCATGCGCGACTTCGTCACCAGGGGCAACGTGCCCGGCGCGGCGTGGGGCATCATCGTGGACGGCCGCGTGGTGCACGTGGCGGTGCACGGACTCCGCGAGGTGGCCACCGGTGCCAAGGTCGACACCTCGACCGTCTTCCGGATCGCCTCGATGAGCAAGAGCTTCGCGGCCCTCTCCATTCTCCAACTCCGCGATGCTGGCCGGCTGTCCCTCGAGGATCCCGCCGAGCGATATGTGCCCGAGCTGCGCACGCTCAAGTATCCCACCAGCGACTCGCCGAAGATCACCATCCGGCACCTGCTGTCGCATTCGGAGGGGTTCCCCGAGGACAA
>JAEUJK010000083.1 GCA_016794735.1 Gemmatimonadota bacterium
GCCGGTCGGTCGCGCCGTGTACACGTCGTAGTAGAGATACCGCCCATCGCGCGAAATCGCGGGACGGAAGGGGTTGTTCCCCACCTCACCCTTCACCAACGGGACGCCCGCGCCGCCGTCCTTGTGGAACATGACTAACGATCGCGGGCCGAAGCCGGCCATCTTGACGGCGATGATGTACTGACCGTCGGCCGTCCAGAGCGGGAAGTTGTAGCGTGCCACCGGATCGATGTTCACCGGGCGGGCGTTCTGCCCATCGGCGTCCATCACCCACACGTTGTATTGGCCCTTGCGATCGCTGATGAAGGCAATCGACTTGCCATCAGGCGAGATTCGCGGCGCGAAGTTGCTGGCGATCCCGCTGGATTGCGTGAGGGCGGTGGCGGTCCCCCCGGCCGCCGGCATGCGATAAATGTGGCTCAACAGGTCGAAGACGATGAACTGGCCATCGTCTGACACGTCGATGTTGGTCCACGTCCCCTCAGTCGTCGTGAAGTCGATCTGGCGCGTGCGCCCGCGCGGTCGCGTGGTGTCCCAGGCGGTATCGGGTGGTGTGGACTGCGCGGAAAGCGCCCCGGCAAGGAGCGAGAGGGTGACCAGCGTGTGATAGCGCATGCGATGAGTGCGTGGGGAAGCGCCTATTCTCCCCATAAAGCACTCCCAAGCAAGGGGTCTGCGCAGCCGATCGGGTTGGACCGCCGCCCGATCGAGCCGAACGCGATGCCACTTGGGGGCGCGGACGCCAACTGCCGTTCAAGGACTCCGCGCCGCGACCCGTCTACGCGAAGTACGGAGAGTCAGGAAGGACCACAAACGGTCGCCGGCCCTTGGTCGCCCCGTCGAGGTGCAACATGGCCAGTCCGACTCCCGCCGCCCCCTGCATCAACCCGGTCTGCGCCACGAGCAGCTCGGGCCGCACCCGATGTTCGGCCTGGATCCACTTCATGCCGTCACCATCGGTCGTAGCGCGCGCGGCCACGTCGTCCGCCACGAGCTTGGCATACTCGAGGTGGCGCGAGTCACCCGTGCGGTCGTGCATGGCCACGAAATGCTCGACCACGCCGCAGTTGCCGCAACACTGGGAGATGTTGTTCCAGAAGCCGGGCGAACGCTCGGGGACCTTCATGTCGCGCGTCGCGACATTGAGCTGGTCGGCGAACGCGGCGTACGCGCGGTCCTTCGTCACTTCGCCGAGCCGATGGAAGAGCCGCGCCGTCCCCGACGGGCCGTGGCACCAGCTGAGGTAGAAGAGCTGCTCGTTCCCCTCGCTGTGGAACACCATGCGACCACCGGACGGAGTCTGCGTGGCCATCGACTGCAGGTAACTCGCGGCCTTCCGCGCCCCATCGAGGAAGAGCGCGTCCCCGGTCGCGGCGTGCAGCGTGGCGAGAAAGAAGCCGACGCCACCGGCACCGTGGGAGAAGTTCGGGTACCGACGCGGCGTCGCCGCCGAAATCTTCCAGGTGAGCCCGCCGGGCATGGTCGTGCCGAGGGCCAGCACCGACTGCCCCGCACGCCGGGCAAGCGCCACCGCACGTTCGTCGCCTAACGCCTTCGCGGCCCAGAGCAGGGTGAGCCCGATCCCCGAACTCCCGGAGATGATGTCGGTGGAGGCGTTCCACGCGCCGCCAGGCCCATCGGGAACGATCGCCTCACCCAGCAGCGCGGTCACAGAATTGGCCGCCGCACGGAATCCGGGTTCGTCGGTGAGGCGGTACACGCGCTCGAACAGGTACGCCAAGCCTGCAACGCCGGTGTAGAGTCCCATCCCCTCGCCGTCGAACTCGCTCTTGGCGCCGCGTTGCCGCTCGGCGCGAGCGCGTTGCACCGCCGCGGCCAGTTCCTTCGCCCCACGCACGGCCATGTCCATCGACACGGCGTTGCCGGTCACCCGTGCATGTTCAGCGAGGAAGAGGACAACGCCCGGAGCACCCGAGTACAGGTTGGTCTGGACCGACTTGGCGTCGAGCGGGTCCGCCGCCCACGTCACGCCGTTCGGCGTCGG
>JAEUJK010000134.1 GCA_016794735.1 Gemmatimonadota bacterium
GATCGCCGCTTCCATCTCCTGCACGACCGAGGCTCGCGTGCGCGGCTTGCTGTCGTCGGCCTTGAGGCGCGCGTTGTAGTCGAACGGCTCACCCTTGAGCTGCGCGGTCGACATCTCGAGACCAATCGTCACGTGCCGGTATTCGTCGAGCACCGTGCGCGAGTCGGGGTGCGGGCGCGTTTCCAGCTTGTTGTCGGGGAACTGCGCATCCTTGGCCATGGCGAGGATCTTGTCGTGAAGACCCTTCCATTGGCGGGCAGTGGCCTGCTCCCAGGTGGGCGGCGCGCCACCCTGCGCCCGGACGCCCGAGGCAGGGGTGAGGATGGCGAAGGCGATCACGGCACAACTCACAATTCGCATAAGGACGCTCGGCGAGGGAGCGTCCAAGGTGCCACGTTCGGCCCCACACACACGCCGGCGCGGTGACGGGCCGCTCCGACGCGCGGGCCAGACGCGTGGTTCTGGCGTTTGCGCCGTGGGCCCAACCCTCGCTCCGGCGCAAGGCCGGGATCGTCGCTGCTGGACGGTCGATCTTCGGACGCGGCGGGTCGACGGTGCATCGCGGTTGATCGATGTTCACTCGCGGCGGGTCGACGGTGCATCGCGTCTGGTCGATGTTCACTCGCGGCGGGTCGACGGTACGTCCCGGTTGATCGATGTTCACTCGCGGCGGGTCGGCGGTGCGTCGCGGTTGGTCGATGTTCACTCGCGGCGGGTCGACGGTACGTCGCGGTTGATCGATGTTCACTCGCGGCGGGTCGGCGGTGCGTCGCGGTTGGTCGATGTTCACTCGCGGCGGGTCGACGGTGCGTCGCGGTTGATCAATGTTCACTCGCGGCGGGTCGACGGTACGTCCCGGTTGATCGATGTTCACTCGCGGCGGGTCGACGGTACGTCCCGGTTGATCGATGTTCACTCGCGGCGGGTCGACGGTGCGTCCCGGTTGATCGACGGTCACCCGCGGCGGGTCGACGGTGCATCGCGGTTGGTCGATGTTCACTCGCGGCGGGTTACCGGTGCGTCGCGGTTGGTCGATGTTCACACCCGACGGGCGACGGATGTGGCCCGCGAGGTGGACGGAGCGTCGCTACGGCTGCCTGCGTCGAAGGACGAACCGGACGTCGATCGTCTGATCCTTCACGACCTGGATGGTCTTCTTGAGGGAATCGGTGCCGGCCATGTGCGACGACGGCGGGGTGACCTGCACCGTTTGCGTCCCTGCGCTGATGCCGGAGATGACGCTCCGTCCATCGCTGCGTGTCTTCGTGCCGATGTAGTACGTGCCACCCGAGTTGTTGGTGGCGCTCACCGACACATCCGCGTTGGCCACCGCTTGCTGCGCGTCATCGGTCACGGTCACCGACACCGTGCCGGGATTGCGCGGAAGATCGAGGAACGCCTCCTCGCACGCCGCACTGCCCAGGGCCGCAACCAGAACCAGGGCAGTGCCTGCACCACGCCGCGCACGACGGATCATGCCATGCCGTACCCTCGACTACGGCTCTTGATCCGTGGCACGAGTAGACCATCCGGCCAGCTGGCGACCCACCGGCAACTCCCGGACGCGCATTCCCGTCGCCGCGAAGATCGCATTGGCGATGGCGCCGCACGCCGGCGGAACGCCGGGTTCGCCAATGCCACCCGGCAACCCTTCGGACTCCACGACGTGCACATCCACCGTGCGCGGTGCCGCCCGCATGCGCGCCACCTGGTAGTCACGGTAGTTCGACTGCACCACTTTCCCCTGCGCGTAGGAGATCTCGCTGTGGAGGACGTTGCTCATCGCCATGATGATGGCGCCCTCCATCTGCGACTTTGCCCGATCGGGATTGGCGACGTAGCCCGCATCCACGACGGCCGTCGCCCGCGGCACGAGCACCGTGCCGTCGGCGAGCACCTCGACCTCCACCACCATCGCCACGTACGAGAGGAACGAGCGATGGACCGCGATCCCGCGACCGCGACCACGCGGCAGCTTCTCGCCCCAATTGGCGCGCTGCATCGCGAGTCGCAGCACGTTCTTCGCGCGCACGGTGTCGGTGGGGAAGTCCGTCCAGGCGCCCCCGTAGTAGTTCGGCGGCGGCTCAACCAACGCTCCCTTGGAGAGGTCCACCTGACGGTCCGAGCCGATCAGCTCCAGCAGGAACTGGCCGGTGTCCTTGCCCGCCGCGCGGGCCAGTTCGTCGACAAACGATCCGATGGCGAAGCCATGGTGAATGGCGTTCACCGAGCGGAACCAGCCGATGCGCGTATGCGCGCGCGCCGGGCAGACCTCGACGCTCACGTTCGGGATCTCCCACGGGAGGTCGCTCGCGCCATTGATCAGCTCGTCCGGCGTGGGGCCCGGTACGTCGGGCGCAAAGGTCGACCCGATGGACGGGTACGCCGACCGGTGCAACCAGGCCGTCACCTTGCCGTTGGCATCGAACCCGGCTTCCAGGTGATGGGCCGCCACCGAGTGATAGTAGGAGTTCCGCAAGTCGTCCTCGCGCGTCCACTGCACGCGCACGGGGGCGCCGACCTCGCGCGACAGGAACGCGGCCTCGACCATGAAGTCCGGCTTGGACTTCCGGCCGAAGGCGCCGCCCAGCAGGGTGACGTTCACCGCCACGTTCGCGACATCGACCTTGAGGAACGCCGCGAGTGTGGTGCGCGCGTCCATCGGGCTCTGGACCGGCCCCCAGGCCTCGACCTTGCCATTGGCCACGTTGGCGATCGCGGCGACCGGTTCCATCTGCGCGTGCGACAGGTGTGGCATGTAGTAGTTGGCCGTCACCCTGCGCGTCGCCCTGCCTAACGCTACGGCCACATCCCCTTCCTTGCGGCCCGGCTTGCCCGGCTGCATCACGCTCGCCTGCAGCGTGGCCTTGTACGCCCTGGAGTCATAGGCGGCATTGGGCCCGGGGGTCCAGGTGACCTTGAGCGCATCGCGCCCGCGGATGGCCGCCCAGGTGTTCTTCGCGATCACGGCCACGCCACCGGTGGGCAGGAAGGTGGCCGGCATCGGGGAGTTGGGGATCCGCACCACGCGCTCCACCCCCGGGATCTTGAGGGTGGCGCTGTCGTCCACCGAGGCGACGGTGCTCCCCCAGATGGGCGGGCGCGCAATCACCGCCACCTTCATCCCGGGCAGGATGACGTCGGCGCCATACGTGGCCTTCCCCGTCGTCATCGCGACGAGGTCGATGCCGGGCATCTTCTTGCCTTGCCACCGCCGCTCCGCGGGCGCCTTCACGCGAATCCGCTCCTTGGCCGGCATCGGCAGGGCGCGCGCCGTGGCGACCAGGGCCCCGAACGCCTTGGTGCGACCGGTGGCGCCATGCACAACCTCGCCGTTCCGCGCGCGCACCTCGCTCACCGCAACGCCCCACTCCTTCGCCGCCGCGTCCTCGAGCAGCGCGCGCACCGTGGCCCCGGCCTCGCGATACTTGAACAGGAAGTCGCGGATGCTCGTGGAGCCATCCGTGTTCTGCGACCCGTACTTCGTATCACCCTGCGCCTGCTCCACTCGGCATTTAGCCCAATCCGCCTCCATCTCGTCGGCGATGATCATGGGCATCGTCGTGCGGATGCCCTGCCCCATCTCGGACCGGTGGCAGGTGATCGTGACGGTGCCATCATCGGCGAGCCGCACGTAGACGTGGGCGTTCCATGGGTCGGCCGCCAGAGCGTCACCGGCCAGAGTGTCGAGCCGCATCAACCCGCGCGGCCCGGCCATGAAGACGAGGCCACCGAGGCCGAGGAGCTTCACGAGACCGCGGCGACCCTCGTCGATGGTGGACGGCGACGGATCGGCCGGGGTACCCCAAGGGAGAAAAGATGGC
>JAEUJK010000159.1 GCA_016794735.1 Gemmatimonadota bacterium
GTCTTCCACTGCGCCACTTCCTTCGGCTTGTACGGGTCGTTGATGTCGATGACGTGCAGCGCCCCGGTGCCGTCGTTCGTGAGGTAGATGTGCGTGCCGTACTTCTCCTGCTTGAAGATGAAGGACGAGTGCACGCCGGACGTGACGCCGTCGGTGAACTCGCTGATCACCTTCGGGTGCTTCGGGTCCTCGAGCGAGCAGATCACGATGCCGTTCTTGCGGTCGCTCGCGCCCTCACGCGTGAAGACGAGGAACTTGCCGTCGGGGGTCGTCATCACGTCGTTGACGCGACGCGTGTTGGAGACGACCGAGTCGGTCACCACCGGCTTGGCCGGGTCGCTGATGTCGATGGCGTACATCACGTCGCCACCACCGCCGCTCCCGAGGTAGGCGTGCTTGCCATCGGGGTGGATCCACACCTCTTCCGTGCTGAAGCGCGACCGCGGGAGGCGGCCAACGACGGACAGCGGGCGACGAACGTCGCGCGCGGCGAGCCGCACCACCGCTTGCGACGTGCGCGACCCCTGGCTCGCGGTCACCACGTATTCCCCGGGCGCATACCCCGTGAACGCCCCGTCCTGCCCGATCACCCCCTCGCCGGGGGAGAACGACCACCCGGTCGAGAGGCCGGCGATCTCGCGACCGCGGGCATCCTTGGCGACCGTCTTGAAGCGCACCACGTCACCCTGCCGCGCATCCACCCGCGACGGCGAGAGTTCCATCGACGCCACCTGGGCGTTGACCACTTCCACCGGCACGGTGACCGTCGCGGCGCCCGACGTTCCCGTCAGCGTCGCACGACCTGCCGCCACACTCGCCAGCATCCCGTCCTGGTCCACGCGCACCGTGGCCGGCGCGGACGACCGCCACGTGATCCGCTCGTCGGGCCGCGGATCGCCGGTCCGTGAGAAGACCTGGCCACCAATCCGCAGCCGCTGGCCCAGCGCCATCTTCACCGACGCATAACTCGGCGTGATCGACGCGGCCGGCCCGGGGACCATCTTCACCTCGATGCGCTCCGTCTTTGGCCGCTGGCCCGGGATGATCGCGGTCACCGCCACGGGGAGCGTACCGGTCGCGCCGGAGGTGACGAGGCCGAGCGAGTCGACCTCACCCTCGAAGCGGGCGCCCTGCCCCTGGAAGCGGATGCGGATGCCGGGGACCGGACGCCCCTGGGCATCGACCGCCTGCGCCCGCAGGCGCAGGGTATCTCCGGCGACCACCGACGGCTTTGCCGGGGTGACGACGAGCCGGGCCACTTCCGGCGTCTGGGCGGTGAGGCTGAGCGGCGCCTGCGCGGCGAGGATCAGCAGTGTGGCGCGAGCGAACGAAGGCATGACAGCGGTCCGTCGAGTGGGAAGGCAGGAACGATGCATCCATGAAGGGACTCGGGGCAACGAGGGGTCCCCGGTGTCTGGCAGGCACCGACGGCCTGTCCCGGCACGGTGACCGAGGTACGAACCGTTGGGTCCGCAGGGCATCCCGCGTGGAGGTGGCGCATGTCGACGACCGTAGACCGGCCGGTGATCCTCATCGGCGCCGAGTTCGAGGAGAACCTGTCGCTCCGGTACCTCTCAGCCGCACTGGATGCCGCGGGCTTCCCGTGCCTCCGCATCGCGTTCAACGACCCCGCCGACATCGACGACGTGGTCTCGCGGGTGCTCGACGCCCGACCATTGCTCGTTGGACTCTCGATGCCCTTCCAGATGCGGGCGAAGGAGTTCCTGGAGCTGGCCACGCGGCTGAGGGCGCGTGGGTGCACGGCCCACCTCACGATCGGGGGCCACTTCGCGACGTTCGAGTTCGCGAACCTGCTCGCGGGGTACGCGGCGATCGATTCCGTGGTCCGGCACGAGGGCGAGGAGACCCTCGTTGCGCTGTGCCAGCACCTCGCCGCGGGGACAGGGCTCACCGGCATTCGGGGCCTGGTCTGGCGCGCTGTGGATGGCGTGGTGCACGACGAGGGAAAGCGACAGTTGCCGCCCCTCGATACGCTGGCCTTTCCGGACCGGGCGGGCGCACCACATCGCGTGATGGGGATCCCGGTGTCGCCCCTGATCGGGAGCCGCGGGTGTTACGCCGACTGCTCCTTCTGCTGCATCTATGCCTACGCGGAGAATGCCGACGGCGCCCGCTACCGACGCCGGTCACCGGAGGACATCGCGCGCGAGATGGCCCAGGAGTACCACGGCCGCGGCGCGCGGCTGTTTGTCTTTCACGACGACAACTTCTTCGTCCCGTCGCGCGCGCAGAACCTGGCCCGCTACGAGCGCCTGAAGACGCTGCTGGACGAGGCGGGGATGACAGACATCGCCCTCGTCATCAAGTGCCGTCCGAACGACGTGCACCACGACCTGTTCGCGCTGCTCAAGTCGATGGGGCTGATCCGCGTCTACATCGGCATCGAGACCAACTCGGACGAGGGCGTGATCTCGCTCAATCGCCGCATCACCTCCGCCGACAATCGACGCGCCCTCGGCGTGTTGCGCGACCTCGACCTCTACCACTCGTTCAACCTGCTCATCTTCGATCCCGAAGCGACCCTCGACGGGATCCGGCGGAACCTGGACTTCATGGGTGAGTTCGGGGATGCGCCGTTCAACTTCTGCCGGGCGGAGGTCTACGCCGGCACGCCACTGCAGCAGATCCTCTCGTCGCAGGGACGCCTCGAGGGGGACTACTTCGCGTGGGGGTACCGGATGCGCGACCCGCGCGTGGAACTCCTCTTTCGCATCAGCTCGACCGTGTTTGCGTCGCGCAACTTCAAGGCAGATGGCGTGGCAAACCTCAACATGGGAATCCGCGTCGACAACGAGGTGGTGCGGCACTTTCATCCCGCCGCGTGGGATGCGGCATGGCACGAACGGCTGGTGGACTTCTCCCGGCGCGTCGCTGCGGACAGTGAACGTGCCCTGCGCGACGCGCTCGCCTTCGCGGTGGACGTGGACCTCGACGACTACGACGCCACCAAGGCGTTCACGCTCGCGCTCGCGCGACGCGTGGCGCGTGCGGACCTCGCCTTCGTCACCGAGTGCCGCGCCCTGCGCCGCGAACTCGAGGACCGCGTCCGCGCGGCCCGCGGCGACATCCCCTTGGCCATCGGCCACGAAGCACCACCGTGGGCGGCCGAAACGTGGCGACTCGGCAGCTCGACCGGCCGCGATGTATCGACCGAACGCCTCCCCACTCCCTCGCTCCACTGAGGCGCCATGGACCTCACCAACCGCGCAAAGAAGGCCGCGGCCATCGCCATGGCCACCACCGGCCTCTCCTCCTGCAAGAACGGCGGCGGGATCGGCGCCGTCGACCCGCCACCACCGGCATTGCAGTGCTCCACCGTCGGCGACGGCAAGACCTTCGAGGCGACCGCGCAACGCACGGGCGACACCGTGACCGTGACGATCCGCGAACGCACGGGGATCGCCTCGCAATTCCTGGTGGACAGCATCACCGGCGTCACCGGTGCCACGCTCGCTGGCTTCACGCCTCCGGCCAACGGGACCCTCGACCCGCTCCGCGTGCGATTGACGGTGCCATCCGGGAACGGCCAGGCCTCGTTCACGCTCAATGCGCGACTGCGCGACCTGTTCGGCACCACCTGCACCTCACGGCGCACCTTCACGGTGACGTCTTCGGCGGGCAGCGTCACCGTGGCCCTCTCGGTGCCTGACGAGATGCCGCTCGAGGCTCGCCAACGGGCGGAGATCGTCGTGGTGGCGCGCGCCCCAGGCAAGATCCAGCTGGAGGGGCGCACGCCCTGGACGGGTGAACGGACGACGAGCTGGGAGGTCACGGCCGGGTCGCTCGATGTAACCACCGGCGATCGCGTCTGGTGGACGCTGCCGGAGACGCCGGGGATCCACCAGGCCGAACTCGTGCAGGATTACGGACGCGCGGGATTCGCGTTCGACGTGTTCGCGATCGAGGTGACGTAGTCGCGGTTGCCGTCGCCCGGGGATGGTGCTTCATTCGGCGGCGTGAGCCCCGCGATCACCCGCCCTGTGGATCCCGCCCACGCGTTCGACCTCGAGCGCGTGGGCGCGTGGTTGCACCAAGCGGCCGGACTCAGCGGACCGTGGGAGGCTGCGCAGTTCTCCGGTGGGCAATCCAACCCCACCTTCCTGCTCACCTCGCGCGAGGGGCGGTACGTGCTCCGCCGCAAACCCGCGGGCCCCACGCTCCGCACCGCACACGCCGTGGACCGCGAATTCCGGGTGACGCGGGCACTGCACGCCCAGGGTTTCCCGGTGGCGCGCCCCCTCGCGTTGTGCGAGGACACCGCGGTGATCGGCACGCCGTTCTTCGTGATGGAACACGTCGAGGGCACGATCCACTGGGATCCGCGGCTGCCCTCGGTCGACGCCAGCGGTCGTCGCGTGATGTACGCCGAGATGGCGGCGACGCTCGCCCGGCTCCATGCGATCGACATCGACGCGGCGGGACTCGGCGACTTTGGCCGGCGCGAGGACTACTTCGCGCGACAGATCGCGCGATGGTCCGAGCAGTATCTCGCGGCGCGCACGCGCCCGATCCCGGCGATGGACCGACTGGTGGACTGGTTGCGCGACCACCAGCCCCGCAGCAGCGGTCGCGCGGCGGTGATCCACGGCGATTACCGGCTGGACAACCTCATCTTCGACCCGGCGGCCCCGGTGGTGCGTGCCGTGATCGACTGGGAGCTGTCCACGTTAGGCGACCCGCTCGCCGACCTGAGTTACCAGTGCATGTTGTGGCACCTGCCGGCGGG
>JAEUJK010000235.1 GCA_016794735.1 Gemmatimonadota bacterium
GACGCTTCCCCCACGACTCCCACGCAGTTGGAGCGAGTCCACCGCAAAGGCGTCGGGCCACACGCGCACCGCGCCGCGACGGGCGAGTCGCCACTCGTGATCCTCGAACCCGATGCGCCCGTCGGTGAGCGCGAGGGTCGACGTATCACCCTGGGCTCGCCACGCACCGCGTGCATCCAGTGTTTGCCCGGTCGTGGACTCCACCATCAGGTGCACCCCGGCGCTGTCCGCCCGGTGCACATCCACATCGAGCGAGCCATTCTGGAATCGCACCGTACTCGCGCTGAGCGAGTCTCCCGTCAGCGACACGCGACCGCGCGCACTGTCGGACGTCACGTTCCTCAGGTCCACCTGCACCCGCGCGCGCGCCGCCGCACTCTCCCACGCGCGGAGGTCCTGCACGTCCAGCGCCCCGCGCACCGCCAGCGTGTCGATCGAGCCAGCAAGCGTCAGGCGCCCGTCGACGAGTCCAAGGAGGGAATCCGCCTCGATCGCCGCACGCGCCACGCTGTCTGGCGCATCACGCAGCAGGTAGGGACGCAACCCACCGAGTGAATCCGCGCGCAGGTCCAGCACCAGCGAGTCGTTCTGTTCCGGCCGCAGGCCCAGCCCGCCGCGTGCGACCACCGTGCCCGCGCCCGTCTCGGCCCACAGCGAGTCGACCTTCACCAACCCGTCGAGGAAGCGCATGCGAAGCCGCGCCCCGTCGTACACACGCGTGCTGTCGATCCACGACCGCTCCAGGTCCACCGCGACCGGGCCGCGATAGTTCAGCAACGAGTCACCCACGATGTCGACCACCGCGGTGCCATTGAGTGCGGTGACGGGGAACGCCACGGTGTCATAGAGCGCACGCAGGTTGCCATTGGCAAACTGCAGCGTGCCGTGGTAGCCGTAGCCGCCCACGGAATCGATGTCGACGCGTCCGTCCCAGGTGAACGAGCCCGGTCCCCCGGTCACCGATGCAGCCACCGCCAGGTCCTCGGCCGTGCCCTGGAGGCGCACCGGTCCGCGCAACGTCCCGCGATACTCCAGGAGCAACTCGGGCCACGCCTTGGCGATGGTGTTCAGCTCGAGCGGCTCTGCCGCCATCGCGAGGTCGTACGTCAGGAACTTCTCGCCGAGGGTGACACGTCCGGAGCCCGTGAACCGGCTGGCCGGCTCCTCGGCGAAGTGGTGCGTGATGTCGCCATTCCTGAAACGCACGTCCGTCCACACCGAGTCGAGCGTCGCGCGTCCGCTGATCGTGCCGTCCAGGCGCGGGAAGAGCGGATTGAGGAACTGGATGGTGGCGAGGTCGAAGTGATCGAGCTCGACGTCGAGACCGTGGAACTTCGTGAAGGCCGGGAAGAGCATGTCAATCTCGCCACGCGCACGCCCGCGCGCCGTGGCGCCGGGCACGTTCGCATCGACCATCGAGAACTCGCCCTGCTCCATCTTCCACGCGTTCACCGGGCCGCCAGACGCCTGCAGGTCGGCCGTGATCTTCCCCTTCCATGGGTACGGCAACGGCTCGCCGGTCAGGTCCTCGATCAGCTCCCAGTCGATCGGTTCCGCGCGCATCGCCACGTCCTTCACGATGAGCACCTCACCGCCAACACCAAACGTCATGTTGCCACGGAGCCGTGACCCGACCGTGCGCACGTCCATCTCACTCAGCGCGTAGTCGATGATCTTCAGGTCGCGCTGGTTGCGGATGTGGAGGTTCATCGTACCGCCACCCGTCGTCGGCAGCGTGGGATAGACCCACGCGACGTCGGACATCGACACCGAGTCGCCACGGATGCGCAGGTCGTACCGGGTGGGCAGGTCACTCCCCCACACGACCTTACCCACCGCCGACCCACGCGAGGCCGGCAACTCGAAGTGCGCGAAGTCGGCCCATAACGAGTCCTTGAGGATGCGCACCGTGCCCCGCGCGTTGCGTGCGCGGATCGGCGGATCGAAACCGGCCGCGTCGAGGCGCGCCACGTCGAAGAAGCGGCCCCCCGTATCGGGATCGGAGATGCGCGCCCACGGAATCTCCGCCTGCAACTCACGCCAGCTGCGCGTCTGCACGAAGTGCGAGCCGGCGCGGCGAATGAGCTTGTCCTTGCGCCCGAGCGCAAAGGCGACCGCGCTGTCGAGGCGGGCACCGCGCAGGGAGTCGGCCGGGCGCCAGGGCTGGGTGAGGTGGAACTCGCCGCCCTGCAACTCCGCGTTGTTCACCGCGATGTAGTCCCCGAGCTTGCGGGTGGTGCGCGGCGGCCCCGGCGGACCCGACGGGAAGACCTTGCGGTAGTTCCACTTGCCCAGGGAATCCTGCCGGATGTGCACGACCGGCCGCGCGATCGTCACCGACTGCACGAGGATCCGGCGATCCCACAAGTCGCGAGGCGAGAACCGGACCGTCAGCGGCCCCGTGGCGATGAACAGCGAGTCGTTCGGTTCGCGCAGGTCGAAGGTGTCGATCGTGATCTCGGTGAACAGCGACCCGCTGAGCTTTCCGATGTGCCAGCGCCCGCCCTTCACCTTGGCATTCAGGAGCGACTCGGCGTAGCCGCGGATCTTCTCGCGCCCCCACCCCGTCTGCGTCGCCATGACCACGCTACCGAACACGCCGCCCCCAAGCGTGAAAAGCAGGGCGGCACTCAGCAGGACGGCCTTGCGACGCGGGCTCATGCTAGAACGCCTGCCCGATCGCGAAGTTGAACCGGATCCGCTTGAGCCCGCGCAACACGTCGGGCGCAAACGTGGACGGGCACAAGCCCGCCGCCTGCGTGAACTCGCCACCAGACCCGACCGTGATCGGGAGCTGGTTGCCCGGGCTCACGCAGTACACCTGACCGATGTCGGGATTGGGGACGCCGTCGCGGATGGCGCGCGTGTCGCTGAAGTACATCGGGCCATACGGCAGCTTGCGCGGGGCCAGCCCCAGGTCGATGCGCACCGGACCGATGGGCGTGAACGCACGCAAGCCGATCCCGGGCGTGGTCTTGAGTCCGCGAATCGCGGTCTTGATGTCCGACGCCCGGGTGTTCCACACCTGGCCCGCGTCCACGAACACCGCCCACTGCAGCAGCTCCGGGTACAGCGGGCTTCGCAACCGCGCCTCGGCGTTCAGCACGATCACGTTGTCACCGCCGGTTGGCTGGTCGGGGACCAGTCGGCTGACCTGCGGGTTGTAGCGGTAGTACGTGTTGCCGCCCTCCTCCACCTTCGTGATCGCCTTGTCGTCGACCCGGTAGACGAGGGACCCCAACTGGTTAGGCAGGAATCCGCGCACCGAGGTGGGTCCTCCGGCGTACAGCCGCTCCTGTGGCGGGATGAAGCGCTGCAGGTCGCCCAGTCGCTGCTCCGAGAACACGCGTCCCGCGCGCGCCCGCAGCACGAGGCGGCCATCGCCTGGCATCGTCAGGTAGCGCACCCCCTCGATGGTGCCGCGGGTGAACTCGACGAATCGATCCGAGCCGACGCCGGGTGACGCGTGCCGCAGCTCGACACGCACCACCGATCCGCGACTCGGGTCCGCGGCATCGTTGGCCGTGGACTTCGCCGCGCTGAACCCGATGGTGGCCGCACGCCGGTCGCGTTGCAGGAAGCTGATCGTCTCCGGGTCGCACACGCTGAACAAGGAGCAGAAGTACGCCGAGGACGCGCTCGTCGCCCCACGCTCGATCTGGTAATTGAGCGTGATCGGCACCTTGCCACCCACCTGCAGGGCGGCGTTTGCCCCGATGGGGGTGTCCTTGAGGAAGGCGGTGTATTCCGACCGCCGCTCACTGTACAGCGTGAACGCGGGGAAGATCCGGCGGCCGAACAGCGGCGGCTGCGTGTACGTCGCACCGGCGTAGTAGTTGAGCGTCGTGTCACCGCCCGACAGCCCATCGCGCGCCACGTCCGGGTCGCAGGGCTTGATGCGCGAGACCCGACCCGTCACGTCGATACGCCGCAACCCGCCGAGGAAGTTGACCGCGCTGAAGTTCCCCTGCGCGCGAAGGCAATCGTAGTTACCCCAACCAACCGATCCGCGGGCGCCATGCAGTTCGCCCTCGAGGAGCCCTACCCGCACCGTCACGAGCGAGTCGACGTCATCCGCCAGGCTCGCCGTGTCCACCGACACGTCGACGTGCTGGTACGCCTCGGTGAGCTGGAGCCCACGCTTCACCCCTTCGAGGCTGCGCTCGCTGAAGTAGTCCCCCTCATTCAGCCCGAGGGTCGCGCGCACCGCACTCGTGTCCACGCCAATCCGGCCGCGCAGGCCGCGGCCCTTCTCGATGTTGATCAGGATCTGTCCCAGGCGCATCCGCGGGCCGGGTACCACGTCGTACCACACCTGCGCATGCAACCGGCTCGTATCCGTGTCGATGTTCTGGAACACCTCGGCCACGGGATACCCACTGTTCCGCAACCGGCGCGTCAGCGTGTCGCGCATCGCGCCAAGTCGCTCGCGATCCATCCGGTCGCCGGTGCGCAGGGGCAACCCGCGCGCCAACCGACCGCCATCCTCGAGCTGGTCGAGCCCATTCACGGCCAGTGAATCCACCACGACCGGCCGACCCTCGACGATGCGGTAGCGCACCGCCACCGCGTTGGCGCCGAGTGCCGTGACCTCGGCGTCGACCTTGGTCCCGCGAAACCCGCGTTGGTCGTAGAAGTAGAGCAGGCGCACGACGTCGGCGACCTTGGTCACCGTCGAGTCGTAACACCAGCGTTGACCAACGACACGCAGCAACCGACGGACGACACCCGACGGCGACGTCACGATGCGGAGCGCCAGCTGGTCATCGCGATAGGCGGTGTTGCCCTCGAACGACAACCGACGCACCTCGGGAAGCCGCCCATCGCACTCCACCTGCTGCGCGGCCACGGGGGCCGCGAAGAGCGCGCCGGCCAGGACGAGGACCGGCCGGTGACGTCGCCACATCACCTAGCCCTCTTCAAAGAGCAATCCACCAGGCCCTTGTTGCTTGGCGCCGCGCTTGGCCTCGGCTGCTCGCTGCCCCAGGCTGGCCAGGCTCACCCAGTTCGCGGGAGTCACGCTCATCACCGCCGCGGACACACTGGCGAGCGGGAATTCCCGCTGATGCCCGTCGCGATCCGCGCCAAGGTAGGAGCCGCGCACCGCCGCGTCGCCACCCACCGCACGCGCCACCACCTCGCGACACCGCACGGCGCACAACTCGGTGAAGCGCCGCGCGCGCTCCAGGTGCGTGACGATGATGAAGTCGTCGCCGCCGATGTGCCCGACGAAGTCGCGGTTGGCTGGCCCATTCACCTCGGTCGACACCTCACGGATCGCAGCCCCCAGGCCGCGAATCACCTCGTCGGCAATCGCAAAGCCGAAGGTGTCGGCGAAGGGCTTGAAGTTGTCGAGGTCGAGGTAGCAGACCGCGAACGACTCGCCGCGATCCACGCGACGCATGATCTCGGCGTCGATGGCGCGCCCGCCCGGCAATTGGCTGGTAGGGTTGCGGTCCCCCTCGCGCTGCACGAGACGCAGCAGCGCCTGGACACGCGCCCGCAGTTCCCGCGGGTCGAACGGCTTGGCCAGGTATTCGTCGGCGCCGGCGGTGAAACCCTCGACCTTGTTCTCCACGCCGCTCTGTGCGGTGAGCATCAGCACCGGGATGCGCGCCGTGAACGGGTTCTCCTTGATCCGGCGACACACCTCGAGCCCCGTCATGTTGGGCATCGAGTTGTCGAGCACGACCAGGTCCGGCTCACGCTCCTTGAGCGCCGCGAGCACCTCCAGGCCGTCGCAGGCAACCGCCACCTCGTGCCCCGACGCCCGAAAGAGGTCGCGGAGCATCAGCCGCATGTCTTCGTTGTCGTCCGCGACGAGCAGATAGCTCACGAGTCAGGGCACATGGCGGCGTGTAAAGTGAAGCGCCACAATAATTTCGCCGCCTGCCAAATACCCTGTCAACGGCAGGATGTTGCCGCGTGACGTGGATCACCTTCCCGGGCCACGCACGTGAACCTCAAGGAGGAAAAGCAGACGGAGGAATCGAGGCTCGGTTCAGCCCCGATTCACCGCCTTTCGTCCTCGTGAATCAGTCCGGGCTCTGCCCGAAGATCGCCATGTTCGAGCTGTGGCCCGGCGCGACCTTCTTGTCCGGATAGACCCAGTGCACCGCCTGGTTCACCGCCGTCGCAGCCTCGCCGAAGCCCGCGGCAATGAGCTTGAGCTTCCCCGGGTAGGTCGTGACGTCACCGGCCGCGTAAATGCCGGCCCGCCCGGCCTCCATCTGCGAGTTGACGATGATTTCGTCCTTCTCGATCCGCAGGCCCCAGTTCACCAGCTCCCCGAGATCGCTCACGTAGCCCAGCATGGGGAGGATCACGTCGGCGGGAAGCTCGCGCGTGGTCTTGGCCTTGGTGTCGCGGATGACGAGGCCACACAGGCGGTCACCGTCGGCCACCACGTCGTGCAGCTCGTGGAAGGTGAACAGGTCCGACTCGCCCCGCGCGACCGCGGCCTGCACCTCGGCGACGGTCGCGCCATGCGCGCGAAACCGGTCGCTGCGATGCATCAGCGTCACGCGAGCGGCAATACCATTAAGCTGGTGCGCCCAGTCGAAGGCGGAATCCCCGCCCCCGATGATCACCACGCGCTTCCCCCGGTAGGCCTCGGGCGACGACACGGCGTCCTGGATGCCGCGGCCGTACCAGGGTTCGGCACACGCCTGCGGGAGTCGTCGCGGCGAGAAGGCCCCGATCCCCGCGGCGATCACGATCGAACGCGTCGGGAACTCGGCGGACTCGCTGCGGAGCACGAAGTGGCCGTCC
Source organism: Gemmatimonadota bacterium (assembly GCA_016794735.1). Classification (GTDB taxonomy): domain Bacteria; phylum Gemmatimonadota; class Gemmatimonadetes; order Gemmatimonadales; family Gemmatimonadaceae; genus RBC101. The sequence continues at coordinate 6,772 of JAEUJK010000235.1, forward strand.
CGCTCCTCGAGCCCGACCAGGCGGTGGCCCAGGTGTTCGCGCCCGCCGAACTGCGCCGACTGCTCGACCAGTCCACGTACCAGGTCCTTGGCGAGCACCTTCGAGAAACCGGCAACGTCGAAGATGTACTTCTCGGGATAGAGGGCGGTCAGCTGGCCGCCGAGTTGGGGCAAGGCATCCACGATCTGGGCGCTGACGCCGCGCATGCCGGCGTAGAAGCGGGCGAACAGGCCGGTCGGGCCCCCCCCGATGATCGTGATGTCGACGAGGTCGTGAGTTTGCATCGGTCAAAGCTAACAAGGCGGGTTATCTTGCCCACATGACGATCAAGATCTACACGCGCACCGGCGACGAAGGCCAAACGGGGCTGTTCGGCGGCGGGCGGGTCGAGAAGGACGACGCACGCGTCGATGCCTACGGCGAGATCGACGAACTCAACGCGGTCCTCGGCATGGCGCGCGCCGTCGAGCTCATGCCGCGCGTCGACGAAGTCATCGCCCCCATCCAGCGCGACCTCTTTTCGATCGGGGCACTGCTCGCGACCCCGGACCACGCGAAGATGCGCGAGCAACTCGCGAAAGCCCGTATCGACGACGACCGCATCGCCGAACTCGAACGCGCCATCGACGCCTGCGACCGGGAGCTCGAGGAGTTGCGGGCCTTCATCCTGCCCGGCGGCACACCGAAGGCGGCCGCACTGCACGTCGCGCGCACCGTGTGCCGGCGCGCCGAACGCCGGGTGGTCGCGCTGCGACGCACGGTGACCATCCCCGAGCAGGTGATCGTGTACCTGAACCGGCTGTCCGACCTCCTGTTCGTCCTCGCGCGCGTGGCCAACAAGCGGGCCGGTGCGGGTGAGGTCACCTGGTGACGACACCCGCGGCACCGGACGTCATCGACCTGCTCGGCTACCGGATCCACGTCGGGCCGTGGATGCTGGAGCAGGTCGGACGGGTCGCCGCGGAGGTCGCCCCTGCGCACACCTACGCGGTCATCACCGACGACCACGTCGGCCCGGTGGCGGCTCCACAGGTCGTCGGTTCGCTCCGCCACTACGCACCCCACGCACGGGTCATCCTCCAGGGCATCACGCCGGGTGAGGCCACCAAGACGCGGGCCACGTGGCATGCACTCACCGACTGGCTCCTCGGGGAACGCTGCGGGCGCGACACCACCGTCATCGCGTTAGGCGGCGGGGTCGTCGGGGACCTGGCCGGCTTCGTCGCAGCGACCTTCATGCGTGGCGTCCCCGTGGTGCAGGTCCCCACGTCGCTCCTCGCGATGGTCGATGCGTCGGTCGGCGGCAAGGTTGGCGTCGATACGGAACACGGGAAGAACCTCGTCGGCGCCTTCCACCAGCCGGCGGCGGTCGTCATCGACCCCACGGTGCTGCAAACGCTGCCGGTCGATGACTTCCGGAATGGATTGGCCGAGGTGGTGAAGCACGGGGTGATCGCCGACGCGTCGTATCTCGCGCGGAGCCGTGACCTCGCGCGCCAGATCCTCGACGCCCCGACCGCGACCGATTGGACCTCGAACGCGCTCGCGCGCCTGGTGGCGGACAGTGTGCGCATCAAGGCGTCGGTGGTCTCCCAGGATCCGCACGAGGCTCCCGGCGGCATTCGCCAGTCGCTCAACTTCGGCCACACCATCGGACATGCCATCGAGGGCCTGCTCGACTTTCGCCTGCTTCACGGGCACGCCGTCAGCATTGGTATGGTGGTGGAGTCCCGGCTCGGAGAGGCCCTCGGGGTCACGGCGCCCGGGACCTGCCAGGCGATTCGTGAGACCCTGGTGGCCCTCGGCCTCCCGACGGAGGTGCCGCCCGGGCTCGAGATCACCGACATCGTGGACGCCTGTCGGCGTGACAAGAAGGCGCGCGCGGCGCGCGCCGTGTTCGCCCTCCCAGCCGCCATTGGCGCCATGGCGGTGACCCCCCGGGGCTACGGGGTTCAGGTGGACCCTGACACGATTGCCTCTTCACTGAAGGCGGGTTCGACCGCGACTTGAACCAGTCAGTCCGGTCAGATCGGCGGAGTTTTCCACACGTATACGGCGCTTGTTCGGTGGCCGGACCCGTCATTGGCTCGGCCTCACGTGCGCGGGATCACACGATCTTCAGACTCGCAAGACGTTGTGCCCGAACGTGATGCGACCTGAATCACCCCGGCGTAACCAGTTGGCACCAAAATTGGCTGTTGACGGACAAGAAACCGTTTCGTACTGTGCCCGCCCACTTCCCCCCTACGCTGCGGCGCTCACACGGGCCACGGCGACACGTTGTCGAAGCAGAGAGGCCTATGCCAGCGATCGAGACAAGGGCAAAGTCGTCCACCAAGTCCTTCGTTCGTGCAGCTCCTTCCACCGCATTCGACCAGTATCTCCTCGACATACAAAAGCTCCCCCTGATCACCGACCCGGCCGAGGAACGACGGTTAGCCCGGCTGGCCCAAAAGGGTGACGAAGCCGCTGCCGAACGCCTCGTTACCGCGAACCTCAGGTTTGTGATCTCGTACGTGAAGAAGTACCAGGGGCACGGGCTCGACCTCTCCGAGCTGGTTGCCATCGGCAACGAAGGGCTCCTCAAGGCGGTCCGGAAGTTCGATCCCGACCAAGGCGTGAAGTTCATCTCGTACGCCGTGTGGTGGGTGCGCCAGGCAGTCCTCAAGGCGCTCGCGGAGCAGACCCGCTCCGTCCGTATCCCGCTCAACCAGAATTCGCAGCTCATCCGCCTGTCGCGGGCGGAAACGATCCTCGCGCAGGTCCTGCGCCGCGACCCGTCCGACGACGAAGTCGCTCGCCTCATCGGCGAAACCCCGGAGAATGTGCGCGCCGCGCGCCAGATGACCTCGACCGAGGTCTCGCTCGACGCCCCGGTGGATCGCAGCGATCGCGAAGCCTCCACGCTCGGGGAGCGCTTCTCCGGCGTCGACGGCGCCGAGATCGAGGACGTGACCGACTTCAAGCTGATGCGCGAGTTCATCGGCAAGGTCTTCCAGAAGTACCTCACCTCCCGCGAGCGCAAGATCCTCAGCCTGTACTACGGACTCGAGGAAGGCTCCGAGGCGATGACCCTGGAGCGCATCGGCGCCCTGCTCGGCGTCACCCGTGAGCGCATCCGCCAGATTCGCGAGCGTGCCTTCGAGAAGCTGCGCGAGTCGCCCGACGGACGTGCCCTCGCCGGATTCTGGACCGCCGCCTGAGATCCTTCTCACGTTGTTCGTCCCACGGAGCCCGACGCGACATGCGTCGGGCTCTTTCGTTAGAAGCTCCTCCTCATCGCGTGGTGACAAACCACGGGAGACCGGAACGCTACACGACGCCCCGTGGACAAACCCCGGGCATCGTGACATAGTGCGGCACCCCGAGCACGCGATCCGCTGAAACGGAGAGTTCGCATTGATGTCAGACACCAACAGGGTCCTGGTCGTCGACGACGAACTCACCATTCGCGTGGCCTTGCGCCGTTGCTTCGCGCGCATGGGATGGGCGGTCGACGAGGCGTCGAACGGGGAGAGCGCGTGGGCCCTCATTGCCCTCGACGAGGAACAACCCGCGGCGTCGCGCTACCGCATGGTCCTTTGCGACCTGCGCATGCCCGGGCTGAGTGGCATCGACCTGTACGAGCGGGTGCGCACGCAGTACCCCGACGTGCTCCCGCGACTGGTCATCTCCACGGGTGACATCGTCTCGCAGGAGGCCGCCGATTTCGTCGAGCGGGCCGGGTGTGCGGTGCTCCAGAAGCCCTTCGAGCTCTCGGCCATCCGGAGCCTCGCCCAGCAGCTGAGCGAGGCGGCGGCTCCCGCGCCTACAGACGGAACAAGTACGACATCTTGAGGAAGAACTGGTTCCCGGTGCGCAGCGTCTGCGACCGGGTCACCACGGGCTCCTCATACGACTGCATCAGGTCGTTGTAGCCGGCGTACAGGAACGAGGCGGGGCCCAGCTCGTACGTCACGAGCAGGCTGGAGGCATACCGGATCGCCCGCTCGTTCACGGGGTTGCTCACCAGCGTATTGAACTGGTCCGAGTATTCGCCGATGAGCCGCAGCCCCAGCCGCCGACTCACCTGGTAGGTCCCGCGCAGTCGAACGATCTTCGCATCGTCGACGAGTTCTCCGCCCCACTCCTCGTAGTGGTTCGACTGCTGGCCGCGCACTTCGATGCTCGCCTGGGGCACCGGACGGATCGTGACGCGCAGGCTCCCGAACACCCCCTTGGACACGCGGGGGTTGTTCGGGTCGAACAACTCGCGATCGCCACCGTAGAAGAACCCGCCGAGCTGGACGAAGCGCGACGTCTCGAGCCGCCAGTCGGTGAAGATCCCACGCTGGTGGAGGGGCACGCCGAGGATCGCCTGCCGTTCGATCATGTAGCTCACGTTGAAGCCGGCGCGCTGCTTGAACGTGACCTCGAAGCGCGGCGTGATCGCGTAGTCGAGCAGGCCGGCACCGAACGCATTGGTTCGGCTCACCGAGAGGCTCTGCGAGACCTTCTGGATCACCGCGCCGTTCGGGTACTGGTCGAAGGCCATGCGCCCCGTGAAGCTCTCCACGCCAACACGGGAATAACGTCCCAGCTGGTTGCGGTACTCCGGCGAGAGGCCGGCCGCCGAGACATTCCAGTTGAAGTTGCGCCCGGCCTGCGAGAGGCGTGCGGTGTAATACCCACCGCTGCGCTCGGTGCCATCGAACAGCGAGGACAGGGCCGTATCGAGCGGGGCACGCTCATTCGACAGGGCGCCTTCGGCCGAGAACACGAGGGTCTTTCGCCGGAGGGACAGGTCGAACTCCGCCACGGAGGAACGCGACGATCCCGCCGTCCGGCCGAGGAACGACCCGCCGATCCATGAGTCGCTGAGGATGTCGCGACGCACGCGGCCCACGACGGCGTCGCCGCGCGTCCCCATCTTCGCCACCACGCCACCGCTTTCATATCCATCGTAGTAGAACCACGCCGGGGCGTCGTCGCGCGCATACAACACGCCGTACTGCGTTGCCCCCGCCTTCCCGGTG
>JAEUJK010000239.1 GCA_016794735.1 Gemmatimonadota bacterium
ACTCACGCGCGCGGCCTGCTGCAGGTTGTGCGTGACCATGACGATGGTCAATTCCGCCTTGAGTTCATAGAGCAGCTCCTCGATCCGCTGGGTGGCGATGGGATCGAGTGCCGAACACGGCTCGTCGAGCAGCAGGACCTCTGGCTGGTTGGCGAGCGCGCGTGCGATGCAGAGGCGCTGTTGCTGCCCGCCGCTCAGGCCGAGGGCAGACTGGCCAAGGCGATCCTTGACTTCCTCCCACAGCGCGGCGCGGCGCAACGCCGACTCGACGACGTGGTCGAGCTCGTGCCGCCCTCGAACGCCATTGATGCGTGGGCCGTAGGCGACGTTGTCGTAGATCGATCGAGGAAACGGGTTCCAGCGCTGGAACACCATGCCGACCCGCTGGCGCAGCTGCACGACATCCATGCGGGTGTCGTGGATGGGTGCCTCGTCGAGCGTGATCGTCCCGGTGTGCCGCGTACCGGGGATCATGTCGTTCATGCGGTTGATCGACCGCAGGAAGGTCGACTTGCCGCAGCCGGACGGGCCGATGAACGCCGTGACGGCGCGCGGCGGCAGGTCCAGTGTGATGTCGTGTAACGCGCGCTTCTCGCCGTACCAGAAGGAGAAGGTGTTCGCGGCGACGTGCCCGGTGCTGACCACTGGTGCGCCTGCGGTCATCCAAACCGCCCGGTGATGTAGGCCTCGGTGCGCTCGTCCCGCGGGGCGGTGAAGAGCTGGCTGGTGGGCGAGACTTCGACCAGGTCACCCATCAGCATGAAGGCCGTGCGATCGGACACACGCGCTGCCTGCTGCATGTTGTGCGTCACGATGATCACGGTCACCGTGCCACGGAGTTCGTAGACGAGTTCCTCGACTTTCTGGGTGCTGAGGGGGTCGAGGGACGCGGTGGGTTCATCGAGCAGCAGCACGCGCGGGTTGGTGGCCAGTGCACGCGCGATGCAGAGACGCTGCTGCTGGCCGCCGGAGAGCCCCGTGGCGGCGTCGCGCAGGCGGTCCTTCACCTCGTCCCAGAGTCCGGCGCGTCGCAGCGACGACTCGACCCGCACGTCGACCTCGCGACGCGATGGAGCGTCGGGCATCCCTCGGAAGCCGGCCGCGACGTTGTCGCGGATCGACATGGTCGGGAACGGGGTCGGGCGCTGGAAGACCATCCCGATGCGGCGACGCACCTCGATGGGATTCACGCCACGTCCATAGATGTCGGTGCCATCGAGCTCGACCTCGCCCTCGGCGCGCGCCCCGGGCACCGTCTCGTGCATGCGGTTGAGGCAACGCAGCAGCGTGGACTTGCCGCAGCCCGAGGGGCCGATGATCGCCGTCACCTGCCCGTCCATGAAATCCAGCGTGACATCGCGCACCGACCGCGTGGCGCCGTAGTAGGCATCCAGCGCGCGCACGGCCACGCGGACCCTGGGGCTGGCGTCCGGGGTGGTGCTGGTGGAGGGCAGGGCAGGAGGCATGACGGTGGTTGTCATGGAAACACGGGCGAAGGACAACGACGGCGATCAGTCATGACCGCCGCCAAAGCGCGAGCGCGTGACGAACCGCGCCACCAGCGAGATGATCAGCACGAGGGCGAGGAGGACGAGGGCACCGGCCCACGCGAGACGATGCCACTCCTCGAACGGCGAGGTCGCATAGGCGTAGATCTGCAGCGGCAAGGCGGACATCGGCTGGTCCAGCGAAAGTGACCAGAACTGGTTGCCGAAGGCCGTGAAGATCAGCGGTGCGGTCTCGCCGGCGATGCGCGCCACGGCCACGAGGGCGCCGGTGACGATCCCCGGCATGGCGGTGCGGAGCACGATCGACAGTGAGGTGCGCCAGCGGGCGTACCCGAGGGCCAGCGCCGCCTCGCGCAGCGACGCCGGGACGAGGCGGATCATCTCCTCGGTCGTGCGGGTGACGAGCGGGATCATCATCACGCCTAACGCGATGCCACCGGCCAGCGCCGAGAAGTGGCCAACCGGGCGCACCAGCACTTGCCATGCGAAGATCCCCATCACGATCGACGGGAGTCCGTTGAGGATGTCGGACAGGAAGCGGACGGTGGACGCGAGCCGGCGTGATCCCTGCTCGGCGAGGTACAACCCGGCGCCGATGCCCAGCGGGAGCCCAATGGCGGCGGCTGTTCCCACGAGCACGAGGGTGCCGGCGATGGCGTTGGCCATGCCGCCGCCCGCTTCGCCCACCGGGCGCGGCATCTTCGTGAAGAAGTTGGCGTCGAGGGCGGAGGCTCCCTCACGCACGAGATGCACGAGGATGAAGACGAGGGGCAGGGTGGCGAGGCCAGCGGCCACGTACATCACCCCGAGCATGATCGAGTTGGTGAGGCGACGTCGCCCCAGCGTTCGGCCCGTGCGCTCGATGGCGGCGCGTTGGGACCCGGTGGTGCGTGGTGCGTTCATGCGCCCCCGCGACCCACGCGACCGACGAGCCAGCGCGCGAGCATGTTGACGAGGAGGGTTACGCCGAGCAGGACAGCGCCACAGGCCATCAACGCGGCGGTATGGAACTCCGTCGAGGCTTCGGCGAACTCGTTGGCGATGACCGACGCCAGCGTGTATCCCGGCGCAAACAACGACGCGGAGACCTCGGCGCGATTGCCGATGAGCATGGTGACGGCCATGGTCTCACCCAGCGCGCGGCCGAGGCCAAGGATGATGCCGCCGATGATGCCGGACCGCGCATACGGGACGACGGCGTCGCGGATCATCTCCCAGCGGGTGGCCCCGAGGGCGAGCGCCGCCTCGCGTTGCGACCGGGGCACGGCCATCAACACTTCGCGAGATACTGCCGAGATGTAGGGCAGGACCATGATCGCAAGGATGATGGCCGCGGCGAGCAGGGAGTTGCCGTAGGCGGGGCCGCTGAAGAGCGGCGATGACCCCAGGACCGGCAGCGAGGCGAGGAACGGCATCACCGTGTCCCGCAGGATGGGGAGCAGCACGAAGATGCCCCACAGGCCGTACACCACCGAGGGGATGGCGGCGAGCAGGTCGACGAGGAAGGCGACCGGCTGGCGGAGCCAGGGCGGGGCAAACTCGGAAAGGAAGATGGCCACGCCCAGCGCAAACGGCGTGGCCAGGAGGAGCGCCAGCACCGAGGAGACGATGGTGCCGTAAATCATCGGCGCCGCGCCGAACTGGCCCGCGCCGACGTCCCAGGTGCTGTTCGTGAGGAAGCCGAACCCGAACTTCGAGAGCGCGGGCCACGCGCCGATGAGGATCTCGATGGCAATGAACCCGAGCAGCGCGGGGATCGAGATCGCGCACGCCAGTGTCAGGACGCGATAGACCCGGTCCCCCGTCGAGCGTCCCTCGATCCCTGCGTCGTCAGGTGACGACGCCGCAGGGACCGTCGCTGCCGATTCCGTCACTTCGCGGCGCCCTGGATGGTGGCGAGGCGCTCGGTGAGTTGCGTCGCCAGTGCGGCCGGGAGGGGCGCGTAGTCGAGCGACGCGGCCGATTGCTGGCCGGTGGCGTACATCCAGCGCATGAAGTCGACCAGCTTGCCCGCCTTGGTCGGGTCTGCCTGGTTCTGGTAGACGAGCAGCCAGGTGAAGGACGAGATCGGGTAGGCGCTGGCGCCGGCCGCGTTCACGATCGAGACGCGGTAGTCACTGTCCTTTCCGAGTTGGGCCATCGCGCCTTCGGCCGCCGCCGTGATCGACGCGATGGTCGGCTCGATCGCCGCGCCACTGGCATTGATCACGCGGGCCGCGGGCAGGCGATTCTGCTTGGCGTAGGCCAGCTCGACGTACCCGATGGTGCCGGGGGTCTGCTTGACGCTGCCCGAGACGCCCTCGTTGCCCTTGCCGCCAAGCCCCACCGGCCAGGTGACGGACTTGCCCTTGCCGGGGCCCGCCTTCCATGCCGACGAGACGGTGGTGAGGTAGTCCGTGAAGATGTACGTCGTTCCCGAACCGTCCGAGCGATGCACGACGAGGATGTCCTTCGCGGGCAAGGTCACCCCCGCGTTCGCTGCGGCGATCCGCGGGTCATTCCACTTGGTGATCTTGCCGAGGAAGATGTCGGCGATGACTTCGCCGGTGAGCGTGAGCGGTGCGGTGACCTCGGGCAGGTTGTAGGTCAGGACGACCGCGCCGAGCACGGTCGGGAAGTGCAGCACGGGACCACCCTTCGCCGCGGCCAGCTCCTCATCGGACATGGGGCCGTCGGACGCACCGAAGTCCACCGTGCCCTCGGACAACTGCTTGATGCCGGCGCCGGATCCCACGGAGCCGTAGTTGATCTTGACCCCGGTCTGCTCCGCGTAGTTGGAGAACCACTTGAGGTAGATCGGGTA
>JAEUJK010000260.1 GCA_016794735.1 Gemmatimonadota bacterium
GATGGAGCCGGGGAAGGTCTACCAGGTGAAGCTGCCGCCGCTGGTGACCAGCAACACCTTCAAGGCCGGGCACCGGATCCGCATCTCGGTCGCGAGCAGCTCGTTCCCGGTGTACGAGCGGAACCTCAACACCGGCGGGCCCAACTACAACGAGAAGGATCCCGTGGTGGCGCACACGAGCATTCACCACGGCCCGGCCCATCCCTCGTCGGTGACGCTCTCCGTGGTGCCCGCGCGACCCTAGAGCTGGACAGCGACCCCGGCCAGCGCGGCAGCGACGGCCGGGATGTCGCCGCGGTGGGACAGGTCGAGGACGCCGCCCGCGAACGGGATGACGGCGAATCGTTCGTGGAGTTCGTCACGCGCGATGCGCACCGCGTCCTGCAGCTCGAGTTCACCACGCACCGACGGGGTCACCCGGCGGCACGCCGCGAAGATCGTCGGCGTGAACGACCAGAGGTTCATGCTCACCAGGGAGACGGGCGCAAGGCGCGCGTAGGTGTCGGCGTCGGGCTTCTCGACGATCGACGCGAGCTGCGCGCCCCCGGGTGCCGCCTCGCCACCATCTTCCACGGTCACGAGGGCAAACGCCCGCACCCGTTCCGCAGGGATGTTGCCCTCGCGCACGAGGGCGTCGGCGTCGAATCCCACGAGGCCGGCGCCGCCTGACGCGGCGAGGCGCCGGTACGCTTCCACCGGGTAGTAGTTGTCGGCGTTGAGGACGAGGAAGGTGTCGGGGCCGGCGAAACGCTCGGCGGCGGCCACGGCGTCCGCCGTCCCGCGGGGCTCGGCCTGCACCGCGAAGTGCACGCGCACGCGCGTGAGGCCCGTCGCGTAGTGCGCGCGGATGCCGTCGTGCTCGGGGCCAATCACCAGGCAGACGTCGGTGATCCCTGCGTCGGCGAGCGCGCTGATCACGTAGTCGAGGAACGGGCGCCCGATCGGGATCATCGCCTTGAGCCCGGCATCTGCTGCCTTGGCCTGTGCGGCGTCGAGGGTTGCCTCCGCGTCGGCGCGGCGCATCCGGCTGCCGAGCCCGCGGGCGAGGATCACGGCCTTTCGGGTTGGCTTCATCGGGGTGCGGCCAGCGGGAGACTGCGCAGGTAATTCCAGATCCCCTCGACCTCGCGCGTGGTCAGGCGACGAAACCGCCGCCGCGCCGTGGTGCCCATCAACCCGATGTCGCGTCCGTCGCGGGCGCGGCCGTCGAGCATCAGCGAGGTGAACTGGGGCAGCGTGTAGCCGAGTGCCTGAACCAGGGCTGGTGCGTTGTCCTGGCCCCGGAGCGTGACTCCGTGGCACTCCGAGCAGATCGCGGACGCACGGTAGCGCCCCAGGGCGACCTGGGAGGTGTCCGCGTCAGCACCGAGGCGCGCGGCGCGATGGTCCATGGTGCCGGCGTCGGTGGGCACTTCGCCGCGAACGAGTGCGACCTTCGTGAACAGGCGAATCTCGGTGGGCGGCCAGGTGTCGCCCCGCACCGGAGTCGCGCGCAGGTGGGCCACGATGCGGCCAACGTCCGCATCGGACAAATGATAGAAACCAGCGGATGGCATGGCGAACGCGGCCGTGCCGTTGCGCTTGACGCCGTGGCGGATGAGCCGCACGACTTCGGCGTCGTCGTAGGACCGGATGGCCTGGGTGATGTTCGGCGCGATGAGGCGGATCACGCGTGGCTCGTCGACGAAGACCTTCCCCTGGAGGGAGTCGCCGTGGCACCCGTGACAGCCGTGCAGCCAGGCGAGGCGTTCACCCTCGGTGATGGCGCTCGCATCCGACGGGATCGCAACGGTGTCGGGCGGGACGTTGAACGTCGAGGCGGCGATGGCGGCGGCCTTGAACCCCAACCACCAGTAGCCCAACCCGCCGGCTCCGGCGAGCAGGGTGAGACCCAGCAGGGCTCCGAGTAGGATAGGTCGCACCTAGGCGTCGTGTGCGGGCTCGGGTTCCGTGCCTTCAGGACGGTCCTGCTCCTCCGCCGCATTGAGCACGTCCGGGTCGGTGGTGGGCGCGTGGAGCACCATCCCGGGGATCAGCGTGTTGAGCACCGTGTAGCAGACGAGCGCACCGAACAGCCACGAAGGGAGCTCGAACTGCTCACGCAGGATCTCGGCGATAACGAGCGTGAAGACCAGCGTCGGGAGCAGCGGCGTCGACACGCGCAGTGCCTCACGCCACTGCTCGCGCAGGGCGGTGCGGCGCAACACCGCCACCGTGGCCACCCGCAGCGGGACCGCGACGAGGAGCAGCGTGACGCCGGCACCCAGCGAGAGCCACGTGAGGTCGCGCTGCTCGAGGTGCAATCCTGCCTTGAAGAAGTAGAACGGCACAAAGAACGAGGCGAACACCTCGACGGCGTGCAGCATCTTCTCGGAGGCCAGCGCGGGCAATTCGCGGCGGAATCGCTGGGCCGCGACCCCGACGAGGAACGCACCCACGAGGTAGTACACGCCGAGCCGTCGGGTGACGAGGGCGCAGGTCAGGGCGACGATGACGAGGAACGCGAACTCGGATTTTGGCGCGACGGGAAGGATCGATCGCGCGAAGATCTGGAAGGCAACCGGCACGAGCACCACGAGCCCGGCGAGGGTCAGCACCGAGATACCGAGCCGTTGTGGGTCGCCTCCCTGCAGCACCACAAACATCACGCCGAGTGCGACAAGTTCGGTGGAGATCGCCTTCGACTTCACCCAGAAGCGTTCGCGGCCATTCAGCCCGAATCCGTCCAGCGAATCGAGGATGAACCCGGTGGATGGCGTGAGGAGGGCGAGGGCGACCAGTGCCGCCGCGCGACCGGTGAGCGGCAGGAGCGCGATGAGGGCCGCGGTCATGAGCGCCAGGAGGCCGAGCTGGATGCTCAGGTGCCACACCAGCACCCGCGACTCGCGCCGCAGCTCGCCGAAGTCGACTTCGAGTCCGGCGAAGAGGAAGAGCGACACGATCCCGAGCGTGGCGAATTGATCCACGATGGGCTCGTGCGTGAAGAGATGCAGGCCAATCGAGGCAATGGCACCGAGCACGAGGCTTGTGACTGCGCTCGGCAGACGATACCGCTGCAAGGCCTTCGGGACGACGAACAGCGCGAAGATCAGCAGGACGTACGCCAGCTCGGAGGTCACCGCAATTCCGTTCATGTGGGGAACGCCGGGCAGGAAGGTGACAGGAGGCAGCACGGAGTCACGGCGTCCGGGACACCGGAACCGCAGGTGGCGAAGGACCTTCGAGCGCGGCCCGTCGTGGAAGGCTAGGCGTTACCCCGCCGACGGACAATACAACACGCGGTCGGCGGCTCACGCGGAGTGTTCGCGTCGGCAATCCGGCACTTGCGAAACCCCCTCTGCGTGCGAGATTGCGACATCAGTATTCCGCCAGCCTGTAGGCTGAGATTGCGGATCCCGCCGTGCGCCAGGTCAGTGCGGCGACTTGAAAATCCCCGCGATGGGGAGGCCGTGCCGGGACCCCCGGCGCGCGAGTCGCCGGGATGTTGCCCGGGCACGTGAGTGTGCGCCCAGAAGCGCCGTGCGCCGGGCCCTGGGCGTGGGGAGGCACGATTTCACCACCTTCCATACGGAGGTAGCGATGAAGCGTCGGGCGACCAGGGGCGAGACTCGCGGCGTCATGGGGGTACGCGCGTTCGAGGCGGCGCGCCCATTGCGGGGCCGCACCACAACGGATACGACGCCCGTCCACATCAAGGATCTGGGCGGCGATGACTCCCTCGATCCCGCGCGTGTGCGTTCAGCGCTTGGGCGAAAGCTCGGCAAGTACGCGCTCACGATCGACCGGATCACGGTGACGTGCCGTGACGAGAGCGGTCCCGTCGGTGCCCGCGTGGTGTGCGCCGGTGTGACGATCACGACGAATCGCCTCGGGCCCATCGTGGTGACGGCGCGCGCGCCGACGAGCTGGCTCGCGGTCAGTGCGGCGATTCGAAGCGGGGAGCGCAGTATGCGTCGTCGTCTGGAGCGTCAGCGCGAGGCGCGACGTTGATGCGCCGCACGTCGGTGTTCCACCGCTGACGCGGACGATGCTCGAGTCGCTGTGGGGCATCGCTTCGCAGCGCGGCGTGGTGGCATGCGCGGCGCTGGCGGTGATTTGGGCTGCGGTGAAGCTCATCCAGCGCCGGCTCGCCGCACATGTTGGCACGGACTTCGAATGGAAGTACCGGAGCCGACGCATTGTGGGCTTCGCCGGGATGCTGGTGGCGGCGCTCGTGCTCCTCGCGGTGTTTGGTGATGCGCTGGGCCAGCTGCCTGTGACCCTGGGTGTTGCCGGCGCGGGGATTGCCTTTGCGCTGCGAGAGGTCATCGCGTCGGTGGCTGGATGGATCGCGATCCTGACGGCGGGCTTCTATCGCGCAGGTGATCGCGTGCAGCTGGGTCGGGTGAAGGGCGATGTCATCGACATCGGCATGCTCAGGACGACCCTGATGGAGGTTGGGGAGTGGGTGGACGGCGATCTCTACAACGGCCGCATCGTGCGGCTGGCGAACTCGATCGTGTTCAAGGAACCGGTCTTCAACTATTCCAGTGACTTCCCGTTCGTCTGGGACGAGATCCGCGTGCCGGTCAGGTTCGGGAGCGACTACGGCCAGGCGCGATCGCTCCTCGATGGGGCCGTGACCGAAGTGGCCGGGCAGCTCCCCGCGCAGTCGCAGGAGACGTGGGTCGGCATGGTCAGCAAGTACCGCATCGAGAACGCGCGCACTACGCCATGGGTCACGCTCGCGTTCAATGACAATTGGGTGGAGTTCAACGTCCGGTACGTGGTCGGCTACAAGAATCGCCGCGCCGTCCGTGACGCCTTGTTCACTCGCATCCTCCGTGACATCGAAGCGACCCTGGGCAAAGTCACGCTGGCCTCCGCCACGTTCCAGCTGGTTGACCTGCCACCGCTCAACGTGCGACTCGAACGATCCGCATCGCCATGAGGCCGTAGCGAGTCACGGGGCACGCCGCCCTCCGTTGGCCTGACGTCCGATCGCGCTTCCTGTGCCACCCCTGCTCCCACGCATGCCCTTCGAGACAGCATTCATCGTTCTCTTCTGCGTCGCCACGACCGTTGCGCTCCTGGTCCGGAGGTTTCGCGTTCCGTACACCGTGGCGCTGGTGTTGGCGGGCCTCGCGATCGGGGCGCTGCGCCTGTTCGAGGCCCCGCACCTGACGAAAGAACTGCTGTTCGCCGTCTTTCTCCCCGGCCTGCTCTTCGAGGCCGCCTTTCACATCGACGCGGAGCGCCTCCGCGAGAACACCCGGGTGATCCTCTCGCTGGCGATGCCCGGGGTCATCGTCGCCATCGGGTTCACCGGCCTGATCACGACATGGATCGTGCACGGCCTCGCACTCGACCCGACGTTCACCCTGAGCCATGGCCTCGTGTTCGGTGCCCTTGTGGCGGCCACCGATCCGATCGCGGTGATCGCGCTGTTCAAGACCTTGCAGGTCCCGGGACGGTTGGCTCTCCTCGTCGAGGGTGAAAGCCTGCTGAACGACGGCACGGCGGTGGTGTTCTTCGCGCTGATCCTGAGCGTGGTGACGGGCCAGAGTACGTCTGCGGGTTCCCTCGTTTCGGGCTTCGCGGCGTCGATCGGCGGTGGCGTGCTGGTGGGGTTGGCCATCGGGTTCGCGGTCTCCCAGGTGACGCACCAGGTCGACGAGCCGATGATCGAGATCAGCCTCACGGTGATCGCGGCCTACGGGGCCTTCGTCGTCGCCGAGCAGATGCACAGCTCCGGGGTGCTCGCGACGGTGGCGTCGGGCCTGGTCTGCGGCAACCTCGGGCGACGTCATGGCATGTCGCCGTCGACGCACCTCGCGGTGGTCTCCTTCTGGGAGTACGCCGCGTTCGCCCTCAACAGCATGGTGTTCCTGCTCATCGGGTTTGAGGTCTCGGTCGGTGCGTTGGCCCTGTATTGGCGTGAGATCGCCGTGGCCTTCCTCGCGATGCTGCTCGTTCGATTCGTCGTGGTTGGGGCGGTGGTGGGCGCCGTGCGCCGGACGAACGAGGCCGTACCGAAAGGCTGGGGCGCCGTAATCGCATGGGGCGGGATTCGAGGTGGCCTGTCCATCGTCCTCGCGCTGGGCCTGCCGCGCGATCTCCCGCACCGCGAGCAGCTGGTCACGATGACCCTCGGCGTCGTCTTGGCATCGATCCTCCTGCAGGGGCTGACGATGGCCCCGTTGCTGCGCCGGCTCGGACTGGTGGTGCGCGACGTCGGCCGCTCCGCCTACGAGCGCGCCCGGGCCGAACTCCGCGTGGTCACCGGCGCCTTATCCGAGATCGAGGACCTCGATGCGCGACGGATGATCTCACCCGATGACGCGCGCGTCCTGCGGGCGCCGTACGAGCAGCGCCGTGACGACGTCGAGGCCGTGCTCTCGCAACTGGGACCCACTCCGGCGGAAGCGACGCGGATGCAGCGCTCCGCGCTGCATCACCTGCTGGCGTACGAGGCGCGGGCGGCGGCCGAGGGATTACGCTCGGGGGCCATGTCGCCCGAGGTCTTCGAGGCGATGGCGCGTGATGTCGCGACCCGCCGACTCCGGCTCTCCGAAGCGGATGCGGCCGATGCAGGGGACGTGCTTGGCCCGCTGTCGACGTCGACCACCACTCATCGAGGTGCTCCATGATGCGCAGACGCACGCAGGCCCCGGCGCGTGGAGGGAGGGCAGCCGAAGGCCCGGTACACGGCGGGCGCAGATGGTAGAGCGAGGCGACGTGGATGCGGCACGCGGCATTGCGCGCGTGGTGTCGAGGTGGGTGACCATGATGCGCCTGCTCATTCGCCTGCGTGACACGACCGATGAAGAGGGTGCGGTCGCGCAGATCAAGGGCCAGGTGGACTTTCGGGGTGGCAACCTGTGGGCGCTCATCTTCGCCATCCTGGTGGCGTCGGCGGGCCTGAACGTGAACTCCACGGCGGTCATCATTGGCGCGATGCTCATCTCGCCGCTGATGGGCCCGATCATGGGCGCGGGCCTCGGGCTGGGGATCAACGACCTTCCGCTGCTGCGTCGTTCGATCCGCAACCTGGCGATTGCCGCTGCGGTCAGTTTGATGACGTCGGCGCTCTACTTCGCCGTATCTCCGCTCGCCGAGGCGCAGTCCGAGCTGCTCGCCCGGACGCGACCCACGCTCTACGACGTGCTCATCGCGCTCGCCGGTGGGAGCGCCGGGATCGTGGCCGTCACGCGCCGGGGTGACAGCGGCAACGTGATTCCCGGCGTGGCGATTGCGACGGCGCTCATGCCACCGCTCTGCACGGCCGGGTTCGGGCTCGCCAACGGCGAGTTCGGTTTCATGCTTGGCGCGCTGTACCTGTTTGTCATTAACTCGGTCCTCATTTGTCTCGCGACCCTCGCTGTCGTTCGCCTGCTGCGGTTTCGGCGCGTGGCAGAGTTGGATCCGCAGCAGGCCGTTCGGCAGCGACGCTGGTTGGGGGTGGCCACCGCGCTCACCGTCGTCCCGAGCGCCTTCGTGGGGTACCAGGTCGTGCAGGAGTCCCGGTTCGACTCCGCGGCCCGGCGCTTTGTGGCCGAGCGCCTGCAGTTTCCGGATCGGACGGTCCTGCGCTCGGTGGTGCGGCACGGCCGCGATTCCTCGACGATTGAGGCGACACTGATGGGGCGGCCGCTCTCCGCTGATGTGATCCAGAGCCTGCGCAGCCAGCTGGACGCCTACGGCTTGCAGCGGACGCGACTCGTGCTGAACCAGCCGGAAGCAGGTGCGTTTGTACCGGAACAGATCGGCCAGGCCGTGCGCGTGGGCATCATCGAGGACATCTACAAGCGGAATGAAGCGGCGCTCCAGGCCCGCGACGCCCAGGTGACCGCCCTCCAGGCGGAGCTGCAAACCCTGCGCCGGTCCCAGCGTCCGATGGCGGATGTCGCGCGCGAGCTCGTGGCGCTCTACCCAACGCTCACGTCGGTGCTGCTGGGGACGGCGGCCCAGCCGTCACGCGAGTCCGCGAAGGTGGACTCCGTCGCGACCGTGGTGGTTGGGTGGCAGCGGGTGCCGGGGATCGCGGAGCGCCGACGTGTTGACGAATACCTGTCCCGTCGCCTGTCCATGGATTCGCTGGTCGTCTCGCACATCCTCACCCCGCCACGACGATGAGCACGGCGCCTGCCCGGAAGTCCTCGCATCGCCTGGTCACGCGCGAGATCAACCGCCAGGATGACCCGGACTTCGATGCGGCGTATGCCCTGTTGGCCCAGACCTTCTCCCGCGCCGAGCTGGTCACCAAGCGTGACTGGAAGGCTACGCTCGCGGAGAAGGCCTCCGCCGTGTGGACCGACCTGTCCTGGCACCTGCTGGTGGTGCGCCGTGGCACACGCGTGGTCGGGCTCGTGACGGGCACCTATTTCGGCCACCTGAACGCCGGGATGGTTGGGTACCTCGCGACGGATCCGGCCGAACGTGGCGCGGGGATTGGCTCGCGCCTGCGGCAGCGGCTGCGCATGGCCTTTGAGAAGGATGCGCATCAGCTGCGCGGAGAGTCGCTCGGCGCCATCCTGGGCGAGGTCAGCGCCGAGAACCCGTGGTTGCGCACGTTGGCGCGTCGGGAGGGAGTGATTGTCCTCGACACGCCGTACTTCCAGCCAAGCTTGCGGGCCGACGACGACCCTTCGCCGTTCTTCCTGTACTGGCAGCAGCTGCGGCCACCCTTCCGCAACGCCCTCTCCGTGGCCGAGGTCAGGCGGATCTTCTACGCCATCTGGCGCCGCGGCTACCGGGTCGATCGACCGCTGGAGCGGGCCACCTTCCGCAGGATGCTTCGTGCCCTCTCCAAGCGGCGAAAGATCTCGTCCGCTCGCCTCTCACCCCGGGGACTGGAATGATCATCGATTGCCACGTGCATCTCAACAACTACCATGAGGAGGTTGCCGTCTCGCTCAGGGATAGCCTCGCCAAGTTGCAGGCGGCGATGGCCGAGAATCACGTGGACCATGCGCTGGTGCTGACCAGTTACCTGGTCAGTCCGCACCGACCCAGCACGGCCGAAGTCGTGGCGGCGATCGCCGACGTACCACGACTCGGCGTCGTCGCGGGTATCAGCTACCAGCACTACCGCGAGCGGAACCTGCGGGAGCTGGCCGACTTCCTCAAGGCGGGCCTCGTGAAGGGGCTCAAGCTGTACCCGGGCTACGAGCCCTTTTATCCCCACGACCGACGGCTCCAGGTGGTGTACGAGCTTGCGGAAGAGTTCGACGTCCCGGTGATGATCCACTCCGGGGACACGTACTCGGCGCGCGGCAAGCTGAAGTACTCGCACCCACTCGAGATCGACGAGGTGGCCGTCGACTTTCCCAATGTCAAGTTCGTCGTCTGCCACCTCGGCAATCCGTGGCTGACGGACTGCATGGAAGTGGTCTACAAGAACGCCAACGTGTATGCCGACATCTCCGGGCTGGTGCTCGGGGAGTTCACCGAGGCGTTCGAGGACTACATGGCGGAAGAGATCCGCGACGTCATCATGTACGCTGGGGACCCGAAGCGCTTCCTCTACGGCACGGATTGGCCGATCTGTTCGATGAAATCGTACCTGAACTTCGTGCGGCAACTCGAGCTGCCGGAGGAAACGGCGCGGTTGATCCTGTCGGAGAACGCGCGGCGACTGTTCAAGATCGACGTCGTGCCGACGTGAGGTGACCCGGCATGCGTGACGCGGGGGGCCGGGCGCAGCGGAGCCTGCGCCCTCCCGATACTCGCCTTAGCGAGTCGCGTCGCTGCTCCGCCAGATCCGCGGCAGTACCGCGGACAGTCCCAACGTTGCCACGACAAACACGCCGAGCCACAGGAGGGCCTGCGACGTGCGCCCGTACAGGAAGGAGCCGGTGCCGAACAGCGCGGCGTAGACAAAGAGGCACCCGAGGATCCACGCGGCGAACGACATTGGCAGGGAATCGTTGGATGCCGGCAGGCCGGTGCGGCGACGCACCTCGGCCCAGCCGGGCCCCGCCGGACGCACAAGCCGGTAGAACGACTCCAGCGTCGCGCGTTCGTTCTGCGGTCCGAGGAACGAGACCGCGATCCACACTACGCTGGTGATCGCCACGCCAATGATGAGGGAGACGTGAGAGGCGACCGTCATCCCCATCTTGTTGGCCACGAAGAAGCTCACGGCCACCACGAACGACGTGACCATCGCCGCAACCTCGCTCCACGCCGTCACACGCCACCAGAACCAGCGCAGGAGGTACAGCAGCCCCGTGCCAGCGCCCACCGACATCAGGAGGGTGAACGTCTCCTGCGCACTGTCCAGGACGAAGGTGATGAGCGATGCCACGAGCATCAGCAAGGCAGCGGTCAGGCGTCCCATGAAAACGTAGTGCTTCTCCTCGGCATCCGGTCGCACAAAGCGGCGGTAGAAGTCGTGGACGAGGTACGACCCGCCCCAGTTGAGGTGCGTGACGATGGTGGACACGTAGGCAGCGAGGAGCCCGGCCACCATCAGGCCGAGCATGCCCGCCGGGAGGAACCGCAACATCGCCGGATACGCCATGTCATGGCCGAGCAACGCCGGATCGACGTGCGGGAAGGTCGTGGCGATGTCGCTCACCTGCGGATACACGAGCAGGGAACACAAGGCGACGATCACCCACGGCCACGGACGCAGGGCGTAGTGCGCGAAGTTGAACAACAAGGTGCCCGCGAGGGCATCGTTCTCGCTCTTGGAGGCCAGCATGCGTTGCGCGATGTAGCTGCCGCCGCCGGGTTCCGCCCCCGGGTACCACACCGACCACCATTGCACCGTCAACGGGATGATGAGCACCGACAGGGTCATCCCCCAATCGCCAAAGTCAGGGACGAGCGCCAGGGTCGCCGGGTCGATCTTGCTGAAGAGCCCGGACAGCCCCCCAACTTGTGGCTGCTGGAGCGCGTAATACGCCGTCGCGAGGGAGCCGGTCATCGCGATCCCGAACTGGATGAAGTCGACGACGAGTACGCCCCACAGGCCCGACGTCGCGGCAAAGAGCACGTTGATGACGGCGCAAGCGAGCAACGTCTGCCCCATGGGCCACCCGAACAACACGTTGGCGATCTTGGCGGCGGCCAGGTTCACGCTCGCCATGATCATGCAATTGAAGAACAGGCCGAGGTAGATCGCGCGGAAGCCGCGCACGAAGCTGGCCGCCTTGCCCGAGTAGCGGATCTCATAGAACTCGAGGTCCGTCAGCACCTTCGACCGGCGCCAGAGTCGGGCGTAGAAGAACACCGTCATCATCCCCGTGAGCAGGAACGACCACCAGGCCCAGTTGTTCGCGACTCCCTTCGTGCGGACGAGGTCGGTCACGAGGTTGGGGGTGTCGGTCGAGAACGTCGTCGCCACCATCGACACCCCGACCAACCACCACGGCGCAGCCTGTCCCGAGGTGAAGAACTCCTTGGTGCTCGAACCCCCGCGCCGCGTGAAGAGCAGGGCCGGAAGGAACGCCACCAGAATCGAGACGATGATGACGGTCCAGTCGAGGTTCGTGAGAGTCATGGCGAGGACGGCGGAGGACGGCGGCTAGACGGCAGACGGCAGACGGCAGACGGCAGACGGCAGACCGCCCGCACGCGGGCGGGACGTTAACCCTTCCGGGCGTATCTCGCACGAGGGCGCAGGCACCACTGGCTGTCGCCCCGGGATCGCTGCCAACTTCCGCCCATGCGAAGACTCGTCGCCCTCCTGTTCCTGGTTGCCGTCGCGCCGGCACGCGCGCAGATCGGCACCCTCCTGCCGGTCCCAACCACGGTCACGCCGGGGCCCGGTCGCCTGGTGCTGGACACCACCTTCCGCGTGGCGATCACGAAGTTCACCGACGATCGCCTGCGCCGTGGTGTAGAGCGCGCGATCCTCCGCTTCGAGGAACGCACCGCGCTGGAAGTGGCCCGGTCGGTCGCACCCCCCACGGCCAGCGCGACGCTGCGCGTGGTGGTGGACGGCGCGGGTGATCGCGTGCAGTCGATCGACGAGAACGAGAGCTACGGCCTGGAGGTCACCGAAAGCGGGGCGACGCTCTCCGCACCCACCGTGGTCGGGGCGCTGCGCGGCCTCGAGACGCTGCTGCAGCTCATCACCAGTGACGCGACCACGCGATACCTGCCGGCCGTGACGATCCGCGACACACCGCGCTTTCGGTGGCGCGGGTTGCTCGTCGATGTCGGCCGTCACTTCATGCCGGTGGAGCAGGTGAAGAAGACGATCGACGGGATGGCCATGGTGAAGCTCAACGTGCTGCACTGGCACCTGAGCGAGGACCAGGGCTTTCGCGTCGAGAGCAAGCGTTTCCCGAAGCTCCACCAGCTCGGCAGTGACGGGGAGTACTACACGCAGGCGGAGTTGCGTGACGTCGTGGCGTATGCGCGCGACCGCGGGATTCGCGTCGTGCCGGAGTTCGACATGCCGGGACACTCCACGGCCTGGCTGGTCGGGTACCCGCAGTACGCCACGCGGCGGCCACCCAATGGCATCCGGCGCGCGTGGGGTGGGGCCGACGCGATCTTCGACCCGACGAAGGAAGCCACGTACACCTTCATCGACCAGTTCATCGGCGAGATGGTGCGCATCTTCCCGGATGCCTACTGGCACATCGGGGGGGACGAGGTCGAGGATAAGCACTGGAACGGCAACCCGCGCATCGTGCGCTGGCGCCGCGCGCGCGGGATGCGGACCAACGAGGAACTGCAGGCGTACTTCAACCAGCGCCTGATGCGCATCCTGCGCAAGCACGACCGCCAGATGGTGGGATGGGACGAGATCCTGCATCCCAAGGTGCCGCCCCAGACGGTGATCCAGTCGTGGCGCGGGACCAACTACCTGCGGGATGCAGCCAAGGGCGGGTTCAACACCATCCTGTCGGCGCCGTACTACCTCGACCACATCAAGCCGGCCACGGACTTCTACCTGGCCGACCCGATTCCCACCACCACCGACCTCACCATCGAGGAGCAGCGGCATGTCCTTGGCGGCGAGGCGTGCATGTGGTCGGAGTTCGTGTCGTACGAAACCACCGACTCACGCCTCTGGCCGCGACTGGGTGCGGTGGCGGAACGCCTCTGGTCGCCGCAGTCGGTGACCGACGTCCCCGACATGTACCGCCGGCTCGACGTGCTGGCCGGGCGGCTGGAGGCGCACGGATTCCGCGTGCAGTCCCACAGCGCGCGGATGCTGCGCAAGTTGTTCCCGAGTGGTGAACTCGCCCCGCTCGAGTCGTTGCTCACCGTCGCCCAGCCGCCGCACTTCGGCCAGGCATTGAACGGCCGCCAGACGACGCAGCTGCATCCACTGGCCCGCATCGTCGATGCGGCACGCCCGGACCCGCCGGCGCGGTGGCTCACCGAACGACTCGTCAGGCAGTTCGTGACCAACACCGCCGACAACATCTCGCACGATTCGCTCACCACGCTGATGCAGCGATGGCGCGCCCTGGCGCCAACCATCCGTGCGCTCGCGGGGGAAACGGTGGCGATCGGCGAGGCGGTGCCCGTCGCCGATGCGCTCGAGCGTACCTCCACCATCGGGTTGGAGGCGATGCAATACGTGCGGAGCGGTACGCGACCGGATTCCACCTGGCTCGCGGCGGCCGCCGCGGACCTCAAGCGTTTTGAGCAACCACAGGGACTGCTGCGCGTCTCGGTCGTTCCGGAGATACGAAAGCTCGTGGCCCTGCTGCAGGGCGTCGTCCAGTAGGATCGTTCAGCGCGTGAGCGGATACACGACGACCGTTTCCACGTCGTCCTCGTCGAGCTCGATCCCGGCCACGTAGTCGCGGCCGGCATCGAGCAGGGAGAAGCGCGCCGGCAACACGACGTTGGCCACCCATCGCCCGTCCGCACCGAGGACGGACCAGGTGGTCGGCTTCGGCGGGATGACCGTCCCGCGACGTCCCGGCACAAAACTCTCGAGCACCACGAACTCTCCGATCCACAACTCCCCGGTCGGCGACGGCACGAAGCGACCGAACGCGGACCGCTCATCGGCGAACTGCAGCATGCGGATAGACGCTTGCACCCGCTCCAGCGGCTGCGACCGGTTGGCCGCGAGATACCCGCGACGGAACTCCTCGCGATCGGCCTCGTTCACGGCCCCCGGCGAGACGTCGCGCGTGGTGCGCGATTGCAGCCGCCCGCGCCGATCGAAGCAGCGGACCTCCCAGCGGATCGTGTACCCCGTGCACACGCGCTCCCCCATCACGGCTGCCCGGGAGACGGCGCCAAGGAACAACCCCACCGAGGTGCCACCCCGCCGCACGCGCTCGAACACGGGGATCGTGGCAAAGGCGGTGACCGTCGTCCCGCCCGCGGGCACCAGGCCTAACGAGGCCGTCGCCGTCGAGCGTTCGGAGACGGTGTCTGTGACCGGGTCGACCCCCTGGACCACCCCCGTCCCATCGGAGAGGATGCCGTGCCACGAGTTGATGCCACGTCCGGGAAAGACAGGGCGCGGCCAGGTGCGGAGCAGCGTGCCATCGGCCGTGTAGATCTGCAGGCGCGATTGCCGGTCGTGAACGACGAGTGTGTCCTGGCTGCGCAGCATGAACAGGATCCCGTCGAACTCACCCGGGCCCAGCCCCTTTCGCCCGATCGCGCGGATGAATGACCCGTCTGCCCCAAAGACGCGAAGCTCCGTCGAACCGCCGTCGGCGATCACCACGCGCCCGTCGCCGAGCCGGGCCACGCCGAGCACCTGCGCGAGTTCCGTGGGGCCCGTGCCCGACGCGCCGCCGATCCGCACCAGGGCCTTTGGTCCCACGCTCCACGTCGAACGGGGACGGTCGGCGCGACGATAGCTGATGAGGCGCGCGCCCGCACTGTCCACAACCTGCTGGGCCTCGGCGCCGACGGCGCCCGCCAGGAGCGCGATGAAGCCCCACGCGCCGCGGGTCATGCGGCGCCGTCGAGCTGCCGCTGGTAGGCCGCGGCGTCGAAGGTGCCGATCGAGGTCTCGACCAGTCCTGTGGCGTCCATGGTCCACCGTTCCGAGCCGCTGATCCGCACACGACGGCCCGTCCCACCAGGCCCCGAATTGGTGCCGGCAAGGGTCCACCGGTACAGGACATCCCGCGCCCCCACGTCCAGTCCGTCCATTGTAACGACGAGGTCAGGAAAGGCGGTCATGAACCCACGGGCGGAGTCGGCGATACCTGCGCGCCCAACGGCGGGCGGACCGCCGTTGATGCTCAGGGTCCCGTGCGGAGCAAAGAAGGAGGCAACACGCTCCGGATCTCCACTGCACCAGGCCGCGGTGTACTCCGTCGCAAACACCTGTAGTTGATCCGGGGTCATGGGCAGCCTCTGCGTCGCAGGTTCCTGTGCCGGCACAGGTCTACCGGCTGGACCCGGCCGGCGGAAGGCCCCGAGGGTCGCTGCCTTTGCACCCGCGGTCTGGCGGCGTCACACAGCCGAACGTCAGCTTCACGGCGCGCGTACACTCTCATACGTATGCCAATCTCCTCGAGTTCACTCGCCGCGGTTCGCCTCGCCCTCGTGTTGGGGGCGGCCCCGCTCTGGGCCCAGCGACCGGATTCGGTGCGCCTTTCCATGGAAGACGCGGTGCGCCGGGTCGTCCGGGAAAGCGACGAAGTGCGGATCGCCCAGGCCCAGATCGAGGTGACCGACGCGCAGGTCACCTCGGCCCGCGCCGCCGGGCTCCCGCAGGCCCGGCTTTCCTCACAGTACAGCCAGGTGTTGCGCAACGCGCGCGCCGAGATCGTGGGGCAGTCGATCTTTGGCCAGAACTACAACTACACTGGCAACGTCAACTTCCAGCAGGTCCTGTTCCAGGGCGGACGCGTGTTCGCCGGGGCCCGCGCGGCGGGTGACGCCAGGCGCGCCGCGTCGTACTCACGGGCCGAGACCGAGGCAACGCTCGCCGTCGATGTGCAGCGCGCGTACCTGAACGCACAACTCGCGCGCGAGCTGTTGCAGATCCAGGAACGCAATGCACAGCTGGCCTCGGAGCGCCTGGCCCTGGTGGAACAACTGGAGCGTGGCGGGCGCGCTTCGCGCTTTGACGTGCTGCGCTCGCGCGTGGAACGTGCCAACCTCGAGCCGCAGGTGCTCGCGGCGCGGAACGCGGTCGAACTCGCTGCCATCGAGTTGCGACGCATCCTCAACGTGCCGGTGACGACGTCGCTCGTCCTCACGAGCACGCTCGACACGGCCGGGTTGCGAGCCATTGGCGCGACGGTGAGTGCCGACTCGGCGACCAACCCGTTGCGTTCCTCGGAGCGCGCCGCGCAGTCCACGCTGGAAGCACGACGTGAAGGAATCCGCGTCGCGCGCGCCGACCTGATGCCCACGATCACCGCCTTCTTCCAGACGGGCTACACGGCGTTGCCGAGCAGCAATGGCTTTCCCACCGTGTGGGGGCGGACGTCGCTGAGCTACTGCACCGTGCCCAACCCGGCGCGCGTCTGCCAGAACAACGGCTGGTTCGAGGACCGCAACTTCGGGTTGCAGGTGGCATGGCCGCTCTTCGATGGGCTGCGCAGCAAGGGGAACATCGACCTGGCGCAGGCGCAGACGAAGCTCGCCCAACTCCAGCTCGACCAGGAGCGGGAGCGCGTGGGTGTGGAGCGTGCGCGCACCTGGGCCGAGTTCCGTCGGGCCGAGGCGGCGTTCGCTGCCCAACGCGAGAATGCATCACAGGCCGAGGAAGCGTGGAAGATCGCCGCGTTGCGCTTTGAGCGCGGGTTGTCCACCCAGCTCGAGGTGGCCGATGCGCAGTTGCTCCTCCTGACCGCACGCACGAACGCGGCACGGGCGAGCACCGAGTTCTACCTCGCGAGCGCCGACCTGGCGCGCGCCCGCGGATTGCCGATTCCGCTGCCTCCTACGCGTTCGACTTCACCATAGAGGTGTTCGTGATTCGTCCGATTTCCGCGCGGAAGCTCTGCGCGTTGTTTGTCCTCGTCCTCGCTGCGTGTAACCGCGAGGAGGGCGCGGCGGCGTCCCCCGGTGGTGGCGGTGGCGGCGGCGGCGCACCCGCGGGCGCCAAGGGCGGCGGTGGTGGCCCCGGCGGTGGCGGTGGACCGGGTGGTGGCCGCTCACCCACGGTGCTCGGCGCGACCGACGTGCTCGAGGTGAAGAACGGCAGCATCGAAGCGGCGCTGCTCATCAGTGGCGACCTCAAGCCGATCGAGGAGATTGCCGTGCGCTCGCGCCTGGAAGGCGATGTGACGGCGGTGCTCGCGCGCGAAGGCGACCGCGTGACTCGCGGCCAGGTGCTGGTCCGCTTCGAGAACGCGGTGCAGGAAGGCGACCGCGCCTCGGCGCAGGCCGAAGTCGAATCGTCCAAGGCGGACGTTGCGAACGCCCAGTGGAATGCCGACCAGTCGGCGGAGCTGTTCAAGGCCGGGGCGATTCCGGAGCGCGACCAGCGGACGGCGCAGCAGGCCCTGGCAGCGGCGCAGTCGCGGCTCGCGGCGGCCGAGGCGCGCCTGCGCGGCGTGACGCAGACCCTCGACGACACGCGCATTGGGGCGCCGACCACGGGCACCGTCTCGACCCGCACGGTGGAGCCGGGTGAACACGTCGTCCGCGGCGCGACGCTGATGACCGTGGTGCGCAACGACGTGCTGGAGCTGGAGGCGGCGGTCCCGTCGCGCCAGGCCGCCGACCTGCGCCCGGGGCAGGCGGTGCGGTTCGCGGCTAACGGTCGGCAGCTGGAGGGGAAGGTGGCCCGCATCTCGCCGACCATCAACCCGGCGAACCGTACCCTCACCGTGTACCTGCAGGTGCCGAACCCCCGTGGCGAGATGCGGGGCAACACGTTCGCGACGGGGCGCGTGGTGACGCGCGTCGTGAACAACACCATCGTGATCCCGAGTGCGGCGGTGCGACAGGGTCCCGCCGGTGGCCAGCCGTTTGTCTATCGCATCATCGATGACAAGGTGGATGTGGCGCAGGTGGAACTGGGGGTGGGGGATGAGCAGGCCGCGACGACGCAGGTGTTGTCCGGTCTCGCCGTGGGGGACCGCATCATCGTCGGGAACCTTGGCGCCCTCGGTCGCGGGATGCCGGTCCGCGTCGTCTCGGCCGAGCAGGGTCGCGGGGGTGGACCGCGCGAGGCGGGGGCCGCCGGTGGACGGCCCGGCGGCGGTCGGCCCGGCGGTGGGGAAGCAGGCGCGACACGATCGCCGCGCGGCGGCGACTCGACCAGCACGCGGCGCCCCCGGGGCGATTCCGCGGCGAAGCGTTAGGCGGAGGCGCCATGTATCTCACGGAAGTCTCGATCAAGCGACCCGTCTTCACGACCATGATGATGGTGGCCCTCGTCGTCTTTGGCGTGGTGGCTTACCAGCGCCTCGCGGTCGACGAGTACCCGGACATCACGTACCCCGTCGTGATGGCGAACACCTCGTATCCCGGGGCGTCGCCGGAGGTCATGGAGCGGGACGTGTCGCGCCCCATCGAGGAAGCGCTGAACACGGTGCAGGGCATCCGCGAGATCACCTCGACGTCGTCCGAGGGAAACTCCAGCGTGCGCGTCATGCTCCAGCTGGGGATGGACCCGCTGGAAGCGCAGCAGGAAGTCATCGCCAAGATTGCGCGCATCCGTCGCCAGCTGCCGCCCGACATCGACGACCCGGTCATCAATCGCTTTGACCCCAACGATCGCCCGATCATGGCCGTGGCCATGACCAGCAGCGAGCGGCCGCTGCGCGAGCTGACCGACCTCGCCGAGCAGACGATCAAGCCGAGGTTCGAGAGTGTGCCCGGGGTGGGTGGCGTCAACGTCAACGGTGGAACGACGCGCCAGATTCGCGTGCAGCTCAATGCGGACGCGCTGGTGGCGTACGGCATCTCGCCGGCACAGGTCTCGCAGGCCCTCGCGCGCGAGAACACCGAGACGCCGGCGGGACGCGTGATTCGCGGGGAATCGGAACGGATGGTGCGCGTGACGGGGAAGATCCGCGACCCGCGCGCCTTTGCGGACGTGGTGATCGCGGTGCGCAACGGGGCGCCGATCCGCGTGCGCGACGTGGCCACCGTCGAGGATGGCGTGGCCGATCGACGTTCGGCGTCGTTCATTGGTGAGACGCCGTCGGTGACGCTGGAGGTGCTCAAGGTCACCGGGTCGAACACGGTCGCGGTGAGCGATGGCGTGAAGAAGGTGGTGGACGAGGTCCAGGGCACGCTGCCGTCCGACATCAACCTCACGTTGATCCGCGACGACTCGATCAAGATCCGGCACTCGCTGTCCGACGTGCAGCTGTCGATCATCCTCGGCGCCGTCCTCACGATCCTCATCATCTACCTGTTCCTGAACTCGTGGCGCTCCACGGTCATCACGGGGCTCACGCTGCCGGTGTCGATCATCTCGGCGTTCTTCGTGATGTGGTTGTTCGACTTCACGATCAACACGATGACGTTGCTGGCATTGTCGCTGGCGATCGGGTTGCTCATCGACGACGCGATCGTGGTGCGCGAGAACATCGTGCGACACATCGAGATGGGGAAAGGCCACCTCGAGGCCTCGCTGGAGGGGACGAAGGAGATCGGCCTGGCCGTGTTGTCAACGACCCTCGCCGTGGTCGCCGTGTTCATCCCCGTGGCGTTCATGGGCGGGCAGATCGGCAAGATCTTCTTCCAGTTCGGCGTGACCGTCGCGTTCGCGGTGCTCGTCTCGCTGTTCGTCTCGTTCACCCTCGACCCGATGCTGTCGAGCGTGTGGGCGGACCCGGAAGTCGAGCACGGTGGCCATGCGGAAACGCGCAAGCGCACCCGCAACCCGATTCGTCGCTTTGCCTTTGCCTTCGATGACTGGTTCGAGCGCACGTCGGAGCGCTACAAGCGCGGGCTCGACTGGGCGCTCGATCGTCGCTGGTTGATGGTCGGGGTGGCGGTGGCATCGGTTGTTGGGGCGTTCATGCTCTTCCCGCTGCTCGGCTTCACCTGGCTGCCGGACTACGACAGCGGCGAGTTCAATGTCTCGTTCCGGCTGCCGCCCGGTTCACGCCTGGAGTACACGGTCGGGAAGGGGCAGGAGATCCAGCGCTTCCTGGCGTCCCAGCCGGAGGTGGAGTTCACGTCGCTGAACATCGGCGGCGGTGGTGGCATGGGCCGCGGCTCGAGCGGTGGGCAGATCTTCGTGCGCCTCAAGCCGATCGACCAGCGCGACAAGTCAATGTTCGACATCCAGAACGACCTGCGCCGCAAGCTCGCGGGTATCCCGGGGGTCCGCCCGACGATCACCGGCAACATGTCGATCTTCGGCGGCATGCGCCAACCGATCCAGATCTATGTGCAGGGCCCAGAACCTACACGCCTGAAGCTGGCGGCCGAGCAGGTGCTGGCCACGATGCGGACGGTGGAAGGGTCCGCCGAGCCGCAGTCGAGTGACGACGGCGAGATCCCGCAGCTGGATGTGCGCGTCGACCGGCAGCAGGCGTGGGCGGCCGGACTCGCCATGCAGTCCATCGGGTCCACGTTGCAGCCCTTGTTCCAGGGGCAACGCGCCACGCGTTGGGAGGACCCCAACGGGTACTCACACGACGTCATGGTGGTGTATCCCGACTCCGAGCGGGTGAGCGCCGAAGATGTGGCGCAGATCCCGGTGTTGAGCAGCAATCCCGATCCGCGCACGGGGATGGCGGCGACGGTGCCGCTGGCCCAGGTCGCCGAGATCCGGCCGGGGGTCGGGCCGCAACAGATCGAGCGCGGATACCTCGAACGGCGCGTGACGATTTCTGCCGGTGTGTTGCCCGGGTTCCAGATGGGGAACGTGGCGGACGATGCGCGCGAGAAGATCGCCGCCATCGGCCTTCCCACCGGGTATCGGACGATCTTCGGTGGCGACGTGCAGAACCTGACCGAGACGAAGGGTTACGTCGGCGAGGCGCTGGTGCTGGCGGTGGTCTTCATCTACCTCATCATCGCGTCGATCTTCGGGTCGTTCATCCAGCCGCTGGCCATCATGCTGGCGCTGCCGCTGTCGTTCCTTGGCGTGGCGCTGGGTCTCCTGGTGACCAAGGGTTCCCTCAACGTCATGTCGATGATCGGCGTGATCATGCTGATGGGGCTGGTGACGAAGAACGGGATCCTGCTCATCGACTTCGTCAACAAGGAGCGTGAGCGCGGGATCGACCGCCGCAACGCGATCCTGAATGCGGCGCGAATTCGCGTGCGGCCGATCATCATGACGACGGCGGCGATGATCTTCGGGATGTTGCCGCTGGCCTTTGCGCTCGGCGAGGGAGCGGAGCAGCGGGCGCCGATGGCGCACGCGGTGATCGGCGGGTTGATCACCTCCACGCTGCTCACGCTGTTCATCGTGCCGGTCGTCTACACGATGCTCGACGACATCACCAACAAGGTGCTCGGGCGCAAGGCGGCGCCCGCTGCAGCAGGACAGGCCTAGGTCACCTGTCCTGCGGTGTCCGGGGCCCCGCGAGGGGCCCTAGGAGATCGTCTTGCGCGGGGCGACGTAGATCGGCGGCAGCCCCACTTCCTGCAGCAACTTGTTCAGCGCCGCGAGTTCGTTGGCCTCGAGCGCCTGCAGCCGCTGCAGCTGGACCTGCAACTTGCCATTGAGGTCGTTGTAGATCTCGCCGTGCTGCCGCGTCGGCGGATAGTCCCCGGTCTGCACCTGCATGTTCAGCGTGATGAACATGTTGTAGAGCTTGATCGGCATGTCCAGCGTGCACTGGTCCACGTGGCAGCCGATCTCGTACAGCTCCTCGCGCACCTTCTCGAACTTCCCGCGCACGTCCTTCGAGAGTGAGTCGACCCGCTTGGCGAAGACCTGGTCCTTGGCCTGCGCCACACGCTTGTCGATCTGGCCCTGGATGTCCTCGGTGCGCTGCGAGTTCTCGGTGATCTCGGTGATGCGATCGCGGATGCGCAGCGCCGCGGCGTACTGCTCCGTCAGCTCTGCCGTCGTGCTCTTCACGCGCGGGTCCGCCACGACCGCGAACGACCGCGTGAGCGAGTCCTTCCCCGAGATCAGGCGCACCGTGTAGGTGCCCGGCGGGACCCGGGGACCGCTGGTGGTCCCGAAGTCGATCACCGTGTTCGCGAGGCGCTTGGGCTCCTCCACCTCGAGGTCCCACACAAACCGGTTGGAGCCGGCGCGCATCGGCACCTGCTCGGTGCCCGGCATGAAGGCGAGGGCGCCCGCCTTCTCGTCGTCCACCTTCTTCGCGAGCGAATCGGCGGTGGTCTTGAGGGAGTCGGGCTTCTTTGCCGTGCTCGAGAACGCGCGCATGACCTTCCCGCTCGCGTCGAGGAACTCGAGCTTTACCTCACCCGTCGGCTTCTCCTTGAACCAGTAGTCGATGTACGCGCCGCCGTACGGATTGCTGCCGGCCGCGTTCGTCCCGCCACGCGGGCCACCGCGCCAGCGGACCGCGGTCGCCGGCTGGAACAGGTGCACTGCCCGGTTGGTCACGCTGTCGGCCATCTGCCGGATCGGCGAGAGGTCATCGATCACCCAGAAGGCGCGGCCGTGGGTGGCCGCGATCAGGTCGTTGTCGTGCACCTTGAGGTCGCGCACGCTGACGCGCGGCAGGTTGAGCTGCAACGGCTCCCAGTTGGCGCCGTCGTCGAACGACACGTGCACCCCGAGTTCAGAGCCGGAGTAGAGCAACCCGCGACGCTTGGGATCCTCGCGCACGACGCGCGAGTACGCGTTGGCCGGGAGTCCGCGCGTGATGAGCGTCCAGGTCTTGCCGTAGTCCGCGGTCTTCCAGAGGTAGGGGGCGAAGTCGTCCTGCTGGTAGCGATTGGCCGCGACGTAGGCGACGGCCCCGCTGTGCGGCGAGGGATCGATGTGTGCCGTGCGCGTGAACTTGCCGTAGGCGGGCGGGGTCACGTCCTGCCACGTGGCGCCGTTGTCGCGCGACACATGTACCTTGCCGTCATCGGAGCCGGCCCACAACACCCCGCGCTCCACCGGCGATTCCATGAACGCGTACACCGTCGCATACCACTCGGCGCCGGTCATCTCACCGTGGATCGGGCCGCCGGTCCGCTTGAGCGTGTTGGGGTCGGCGGTCGTGAGGTCCGGCGAGATGCGCTCCCAGCTCGCGCCCTCGTTGCGGGAGCGCCAGACGTGCTGCGACGTCACGTACAAGGTGCTCGGGTCGTGCGGCGAGAGCAGCACGGGGAAGGTCCACTGGAAGCGATGCGGCACTTCACCCGCGCCATAGCCGTCGTAGTTCATGAGCCCGACGGAGATGTCGCGCTCCTGGCGGTTGCGATGGTCATACCGAGAGAACATCCCCATGTAACATCCCCCGTAGGTGATCATGGGATCCCGCGGGTCGATCGCGATCGTGGCGTTCTCGCAACCGGCGGTGTTGTAGTAGTCACGCTCCCCGATGCCGCCATCGTCGGAGCGCGAGAGCACGGAGACGGCCGAGTTGTCCTGCTGTGCGCCGTAGATGCGGTACGGCCACTGGTGGTCCGTCGTGACGTGATAGAACTGCGCCGTGGGCTGGTTGCTCATCGTCGACCAGGTCAGGCCGCGATCGAACGAGATCACCGCGCCACCGTCGTTGCCGTTGATGAGTCGCTTGTTGTCCTTCGGGTCCACCCACATGATGTGCGTGTCGCCATGCGGCACGCGCACCGTCTGGAAGGTCCGGCCCCCGTCGATGGAGCGCATGACCTGCAGGTTCATGACATAGACCGCGTTTTCATCCTGCGGATCGGCCGTGACCGCGGAGTAGTACCAGGCGCGGACCCAGAGCCGCGGGTCGGCACTCACGCGCTGCCAGCTCTCACCGCCGTTGTCCGAGCGGAACATCCCACCCGAGGAATCGGGGGCCTCGATGCTGGCGTACACACGCCGGGGGTTCGCCGGCGACACGTCGACGCCGATCTTGCCTAACGGCTTGCGCGGGATCCCCTCGTTGAAGGTGAGTTCCTTCCAGGTGTCGCCACCGTCGGTCGTCTTCCACAAGCCGCTGCGACCACCACCAGCGTCCATCGACCACGGCGTCCGCTGGAACTTCCACATGCTCGCGTAGAGGATCCGCGGGTTCGACGGATCCATCGAGAGGTCGTTCCCGCCCGTCGAGTCGTTGAGGAACAACACCTTCTTCCAGCTCTTCCCGCCGTCGGTCGTCCGAAAGACACCACGCTCGGGGTTGGGGCCGAAGGCGTGTCCGATGGCGGAGACGTACACGCGATCCGGATCCCGTGGGTCGATCACCACGTCGGTCACCTGGTGCGTGTCCGTGAGGCCGAGGTGCTGCCACGTCTCACCCGCATCGGTGGAGCGGTAGACGCCCGTGCCAAAGGTCAGGTCTTCGCGGAGCTGCGATTCACCCGTCCCGACATAGATGACATTGGCGTCGGACGGCGCGACGGCGATGGCACCGACGGACGAGATGTCGGTCTTGCCATCCGTGATGTTGGTCCACGACGCGCCACCGTTCATCGTCTTCCATACCCCGCCGTTCACCGCGCCGTGGTAGAAGACCATCGGGCGCGTGGGATCACCCGCGACCGCGTCCACACGTCCGCCGCGAATGGGGCCCACGTTGCGCCAGTACAGTCCCTTGAACGCCGTGCGCGTGGCCGTGGGCGAGGTATAGACCGACGCGTTGTATGGCGTCGCGGTCGGGGCAGCGGGCGCCGCGGGTCGGGCGCGTTGGCCGACCGCGAGTGCGGGCAGGACAACGAGGAGCAGCGCAGCGCGCTGGGGTGCCCGCAGGCGGCGGGAGGGCAGCTGACTCATGGGAACGTGGGACGGGAGTTCGGGCGATCGAACAGGGCCGGCGGCCCCGCAGGACGGACGCCGCCAAATCTACCCGCAGAGCGAGCGCCGCGGCTCGCGGGGAGCGTGGACGCCCCTCATCTTGGGACCTTCCTCGCCCCGGCCCCCGTGCGACGACTCATCCCCTCGCTCGTTCCGCTCCTCCTCCCAGCGTCCCTGATTGCCCAAGGCTGGAAGGTCGACACCGTTCGGACGCCCGGTCCGCGACTC
>JAEUJK010000269.1 GCA_016794735.1 Gemmatimonadota bacterium
CGTTCGCCGGGCAACGAGGAGACGATGCAGCGGCAGCGCACGCAGCCGGACTGGGCCCGATACATCGCGTCGCAGGCCAGCGTGTTTCCCGCGGGAACACACTACGCCTACTGCTCCGGGGGAATCCACCTCGCGGCCACCCTGGTCGCCCACGTCACCAACGAGTGGCTGCCAGCCTTCTTCGAGCGTGCGGTGGCACAGCCGTTAGGCATGACGCGCTACGCGCTGAACCTCACCCCCACCGGTGATGGGTATGGTGGAGGCGGCGCCTATCTCGCGCCGAGGGACCTGCTCAAGCTCGGTCAACTCGCGCTCGACGGGGGAGCGTGGAAATCCCGGCCCGTCGTGCCGCGTGCGTGGATGGCGGCGTCTTTGGCGCACCAGGTGACGACCGCCGACGGGGGCTCGGATGGACTCGCGTGGCACCGCCACACCGTGCGCGCGAAGGGGCGGGAGTGGCAGGAGGTCGAGGCCAACGGCAATGGTGGGCAGATGGTGATGGTCATCCCGGAGCTCGATCTCGTCGTTGGGGTCACGGCCGGGAACTACAATCGCTATGGCACGTGGCGGCGCCTGCGCGAGGAGGTGCTGCCGCGGGTGATCGAGTCGGTGCGCGACTGAGTCACGGGGTCCCGCGGGCGAGGGGCGCTCGCGCGTGACAAGATCGGCGGCAGGAGGCATGATAGGGCACTCCTTCCGCAGATACGCATGCGCCCCATCGTCCTGTTCGCCCTGACGTCCCTCGCCGCATGTGCCGGCCAGGGCGAGGTGGCGTCGGCCACGCCGTCGCTCGTGTTATCGGACTCCAGCGAGGTCATCGACCGGCTGGGTCGTGAACCGATGCTCGTGCAGCATCCCGGCGGTACGATCTTCGTGGCCGGGTACGGCGACACGGTGCCACACCTCTGGCGGTCTGCAGACACCGGTCGTTCGTGGGAAGCCGTCCCGCTTGGCGCACGCGCCGATGGTGCGTACGGCAATTCCGATGTGGAGTTGGCCGTCGGCCCGGACAGCACGCTCTACTTCCTCAACATGAGCTTCGACCGCCAGAAGCTCGAGGGCACACGCATGGACCTCGCCACCAGTCGCGACGGCGGCGCAACGTGGCAGTGGCAGCAACTCTCCGACACGCGACTCGATGATCGTCCGTGGATCGAGGTGGCGCCCGACAACACGGTACACGCCATCTGGAACGATGGCGCCGGCGTGTCGTACATGCGCAGCACGGATGGCGGGCGTACGTGGACCGAGCGACCGCATATCCATCCCATGGGCGGGTCGAGCCACATGGCCGTCGGGCCGCGCGGTGAACTCGCGGTGCGTGTGGTGCCGATCTCGGTGTCGGGGAATTCGTTCAACGCGGGTGAGGACTGGCTCTTCACGTCCACGGACCGCGGGGAGACGTGGGTGAAGCGCACGCCCCCGGGCACCCGCGTCTGGGAGGCGATGCGGGACACCACCACCACGCCGCCCACGTGGAACGAGGCGCCGCAACCGCGTTGGGTGGAGCCCGTCGCCTGGGACTCGACGGGCGCGCTGTTCAGCCTGTGGGGCCACGACAACCGGGTGTGGCTCGCGCGTTCGCGCGACCAGGGCGCCACCTGGACGACGTGGGAAGTGGCACACGACAGTGCGGTCACCTACTTCCCGTACCTGATCGCGCGCGGCAATGGCCAGCTGGCGGCGTCGTGGTTCACGGGGACTGGTGATGCCCTCCGCGCCACCGTGGCCTACATCGAGACAGCTGGCGACGGGGCGCCCCGCGTGGCGCGCGCGCCGTCCTTCCAGCCCGAGGCGTTCCAGCAGGGCTTTCCGCCGGACACCGCCACGGTGCGCAGCGCGGCGGGTGAATACCTCGGGATGAGCTTCCTGCGCGACGGCAGCCTGGGGGTCGCGGTACCGATCCAGCATCCGGCGGCGCAGCGGCTCGGCGTCGCCTTCCGACGATACGCTGTGAACCGTTAGGTACAGCCATCGCGCCTGCCTGCGGTGGAACACGAGGCGGTACGTCGCCGGTGGCGCGCCTTGCGCGCCCGCGTCAGGGTTGCACGGTGACCTCCACCGTCACCGCACTCGGGGCCAGGTTGCCATTGCCGAGGTAGGTCACGGTCACAAGGTGCTTACCCGTCGTGGTGAAGGGTGGGTAGGTCAGGGTGGCGCTGCTGTTCACCAAAGGATTCACGCCGCCGCCGACCATGCTCCCGTCCGCGCTGAATCGCACGGAGCCGCTGACGGTTGCTGGTGGGGCCGGAGGTGACAGCGCCACCGTGGCGTTGACACTGAATGACTGGCCCACGCGAATCGTCGTGGATGAGAGGGTCGCGGTGACGTTCGTCGGCACGAGGCCCGGGCTGGGCGTGAAGGTGATGACGGCCTTTCCACCACCCTGGTGCACGCCCTGCAGGAGCACGGCCCCTGGTGGGCCATAGGAACTGCCACCTCCGCCACCTCCGCCTGGTGCGCC
The DNA here is from genome assembly GCA_016794735.1 of Gemmatimonadota bacterium. GTDB lineage: Bacteria > Gemmatimonadota > Gemmatimonadetes > Gemmatimonadales > Gemmatimonadaceae > RBC101. Next base: position 2,465 of record JAEUJK010000269.1, read on the forward strand.
GTCGTAGAGATACCTCGCCGACCCTCCGCCACCTCCACCAAACCACCCGCCGCCGCCACCACCGCCGCCACTGCCATCCTCGATGCCGCCGCGCCCCCCTCCCCACAGGGCGGTGGCGTCATCACCTGCAGGGGCCGTGTAGCTGCCCCCCACGAGCACGGCGCCTGCTCCACCACGACCCGGGGCCAGTTGGCTTCCTCCCGTGCCCCCACCTGCCGAACTCTGACTGGCACCGGCCCCACCGGCGACGCCTGCAGCTCCAGTATGTCCACCGCCATGTCCCCCCGAACCGCCGGGAATGACCGTCGTGCTCTTGCTCGTGCCCCCTGCCCAGAACACGCTCACCCCACCATCACCACCGCCGCCTCCCGCCACGGCGAGTCGGCCCGGGGCGCCCGGGAACTGCGAGCAGTACCCGGCGTAGACGATCAGGAAACATCCGCCAACGGTATTCGGCGGGAGCATGAGGCCCGTTCGCCGAATGTCCGTGGCGCCGCCCCCTGGATACCCGTTGCCCTTGAGGGGGCACCCCGTCCGGGTGAGCCACGGCGTCAGGCACCATGCGCCCTGGTTCAGCACGCCGTTGGAGGCGCCGAAGCCGCCGCCGCCCCCTCCGTTCCCTCCGGCGGCGTGGCCATGCATGGTACCCCCAACTCGCAACTGCAGCATCTCGCCGGGTACGACATCGAGCGTGGCGGTCACCTTGCCGCCCTTGCCGGCACCCATGCCCGGGCCCAGCGGCCCGCCGCCGCCGGCGCCAAACAGCTCAACAGTGACCGTATACACGTCGGCCGGCACGGTCCACGCACCGCCGTTGCCGACCCCGCAGCCGCTCGTGTGGTTGCAGCTCCACCCGATCAGCTCCTCCAGCGTGGCGACGTACTGCTGCACGGGTGGAGACCCCAACAGCGCGTAGGTGCTGAAGGAGCTGGTGGGTCCGGTGACTGTGCGGGCCGCCGTGTCCACCACGCTGCCAGGAACCACCACCCAGCTGCCGGCCGTGAGCCGGTGCAGGCGCAGCGAGGTCGCCGACATTCCCGGCGGCAGCAGCTCCTTCACGTAGCCAATCGTCATCGCCACTGGCGCCGCGAACGTCTGGCTCGGCCCGAACTCGTACGCCGTGCCGGGCGCCAGGAAGGGGCTCGGTGTCGGCACGGTCACCGGCGTGATGACAATCGACTGAGCGGTGGTGAGCGCCCCGGCGGGAAAGACCACGCGCGCGGCACCATCGGCACTTCGTGCGCTGCCCCCGCCGGCGGTGACGTATCCCCCGGCGACCACGGTGATGGTGGCGCGCTGGGTGAGGCCCTCGGATGCAGCGCTCAGTTGGGCTGTGCCCGGGGTCAGCGCCGTCACCAGCCCGGAACTCGAGACCGTGGCGATGGCGGGTGCGTCGCTTGACCAGGTGATCGCCCGATGGGCCAGCGGGTTGCCCGCAGAATCGCGGGGCGTGGCTGACAGCTGAAGGGTCGCCGCCGGCACCAGGGTGGCTGTATCACGCGAGAGCGTCAGCGAGGCAATGGGGAGGGGCAACAACTCCACGATGGCGAACGTGCCGAGTGCGCTGGTGCGCGCCGTCGCCGTGCGGGTCGTGACGTCGACCGAGCCACCGAGGACTTCCGTCCAGGTGCCATTCTCGATGCGATGGATGCGGTAACGCGAGGTGTCCGGCGTCATGCCCGCCGGCGTGGCCGGATACCGCAGGCGAATCGTGAGCGGTTGACCCCAGGTGCGACTCGGTCCGAACGTCCAGCTGGTGCCGGTCACCAGGCGCGCGTGCGCGAGCGGCGTCGATTCGCGGCTCATGCTGACCGCGTCCTCGGATGACAACGCACCCGCCGGGATCACGACGATCGCCGAACTGTCCAGGGAGGCGACCAGCCCTCCGGCCGCGTCAACGAGGGCACCGTGTCGCACGGTCACGGTTGCGGTCGCACTCCGTCCCTCGCTCGTCGCCGTGATCGTGGTCGAGCCCTCGGACACTCCTGTCACGAGTCCCTCTGCGCTCACGGTCGCAGCCCCGGCGGAACTCGTCCAGCTGACCACGCGCCCCGAGAGTGTGTTCCCGGCGGCGTCGCGCAGGGTCGGCGTGAGCTGCCGTCCCTGCCGCGGAACCAGGGTCGCCGTGTCCCGATCGAGGACGATGGACGCCACCGGAGCCGGGGGCGGCGGCGGAGGAGTAGGAGGGCCAGCCGGAGACTCTGCTCCACCTCCGCAGGAGACCAGTACGAGGACGAGTGGAACAAGGCAGGCCGGGCGCATGGCGAAACTCCGAATCGCGGTCCGGGTACACGCGACGTTCCGGCGTGCCCGGGATCACTGGAGTTTCCCGCCACCGAGTGGCCGGGGACGACGCCCCGACTACCGCCCCGGTGAACTCAGGTCGGACGATTTCACCCGGCCGTCGAGGATCCGCACCACCCGGTCGCTGCGCGCGGCGATCTCCTCGTCGTGGGTGCTGATGAGGAACATCGTCCCGTTCTCGCGGCACAACTCGCGCATGAGCCCCAGGACTTCCTCGCCGGTCTCGTGATCGAGGTTGCCCGTGGGCTCATCGGCGAGCACGACGTCCGGGGCGTTCATTAGCGCGCGCGCAATCGCCACGCGCTGCTTCTGGCCGCCGGAGAGCTTGGTCGCACGGAAATCCGCGCGATCGCTGAGTCCAACACGACGCAGCAGCTCGGCGGCGCGGGCACGCGTCGCGCGCAGGTCGTCCGGGCGCCCGGGAAGCGCCGGGAACATCACGTTCTCCAGCGCGGTGAAGTCGGGGAGCAGGTGATGGAACTGGAAGACGAACCCGATGTGCTGGTTGCGGAAGGTCGTCACGGCCGCATCGTCGAGGGTGCTGAGCCGGTTGCCCACCAGCTCCACCTCGCCGGAGGTCGGCCGCAGCAGGGTGCCCAGGATGGAGAGCAGCGTGCTCTTCCCGCTTCCCGACGGTCCCATCAACGCGACGAACTCGCCGCGATGAAACTCGAGGTCGATCCCCTTGAGCACCGGCGTCTCGACATCGCCATCGACATACGTCTTGCGCAGGTCCATGACGCGCAGCACGACATCGCTCATGCGGCGATGACCTCCACCGGATCGGTGCGCGACGCGATCCGCGCGGGCAGGATCGCGGCCAGCGTCGAGGCGACGGTCGCAATGGAGATGGCCAATCCGTATTCCCCCAGCGCGGGATCGATCGGCAATCCCTGCGTGCCGTCGGGGCGCAACGTGACCACTGCGAGGAAGTTGGCAAAGCCGTAACCGAGCGCGGCACCGAGCAGCGATCCCAGCAGCCCGATGAACAATCCCTGGCAGAGGAAGATCCACGTGACCGACGCGCGGGTCACGCCCATGCTGCGCATGATCCCGATCTCGGCCTTGCGTCGCAGCGCCGAGAGGAGCAGCTGCGACGCGACAGCGATGATGATCAGCAGGATGGCGAAGAACTTCACGAGGTCGCCGGTGCGTCCCTGCGCGCTCAACGCGTCCTGCAGCCGCGCATTCTCCGCGATCCAGTCGATCGCATCGAGCCCGGTCATCCCTCGCAGTTGCTCGGCAACTGCTGGAGCAGAAAAGATATCCTGCAGCTTGACCTCGATCCGCGAGACCGAACCCACCACGTCGAACAGGCTCTGGGCGGTGCCGAGGTCCGTGAAGGCGAGGCGTTCGTTGACCGATGCGCTGCGCACGTCGAAGATGCCGCGA
>JAEUJK010000270.1 GCA_016794735.1 Gemmatimonadota bacterium
GATCTCGTTCCCGGAACGCGCGGGACGGGTTTCCTCGAAGAGGATGTCCTGCAGCCGGTTGGAGTTGGAGAGCGCCTTGCGAATGCCGGCGGGAACCTCGGTTTCGCCCGGCGCGAGGACGTACCCGCTGTGTTGCGTGTCGGTGTTGAGGCGGAGGGCGGTGACGCCAACGTCACACCAGAGCACGTCGCCCGGCTCGATCACCGGGTTGTCACCGAGCAGCTCCGGCAGCGATCCCTTGCGCTGGATGGCGATCGACGGCTGGAACCACGTGGTGAGGCCGTGGTCCGCGATGATCTGGCGCCACCACCAGACGAGGTCCTGCGTGCGCGTCACGCCGGGGGTGATCACCTCGTTCGAGAACATGCGCGCCACCTGCGCATGCACGAACTGCGTGAGCTTCTCGTAGAACTGCTCCTCCTCGGGGAGGCGAGCGGCGATGAACTCGAGCGGGAGCAACTCGGTGCGCTTGTACCGTGCACTCCAGCGCTTGCCGATCCCGGCCGACATCCCTTCCATCTCACCGGCGGTGAGCCCGTCGGAAAAGGCGTGGGTGCGCGAGACGTTGATGCCGATGACGCGCGGGTTGCGCTCCTCGATGACCTCCTTGAGGACCTGCCATTGCGCGTCGCCCCACAACTCGGCCTGGCGTGAGTTCACCGGGTTCGCGACCACCTGCTTCGCGCGGTACTCCTTGTACACGTTCCCCTGCGAGGTTCCGCCGAGGGCGAGGCGTTCGATGCAGGAGCCGTCACCGGGATCGGTGGTCCCTGCCTTCGCGCACTTGTCAAAGAAGACGTAGATCGTCCGGCGCCGCGCGTAGAACGTCGTGGGCGAGACCAGTGAGCTGAAGGTCGGGTCCTCGTTGTACTCCCGCGTCGGGATCACCCACATGTCGACGCCATGCTTGCGCAGCAAGCCGGGCAGGATCGTCTCCATGCGCCGCTTGAGCCAGCGTTGCTGCTGCTCGGCCTGCTCGCGCTGGGTCCCGAACGGGCGACGCGGATCCTGGGCATGGAGGGTGGACGCCGCGACGAGCGCCACCACGGGAAGGAAGCGGGTCATGAGCTGGATGCAGGTGATGACTAGGGTTTGCCGTCGACCGCGTCGAGCGTGTGCTCGCGGTCGAGGCGCTTCACGTTCAGCCGGCGCACGAGCTGCACGACACCGGCGAGGACCAGGGCAAAGACGATGATGACGGCCACACGCCAGACCAGCGTGTTGAGGGCCAGCTCGGACCAGTCGACCCAGCGCGCCGGGCTCGACCCGATGCGCTCCCACCCGCCAGCAATCAGCGCGAGCGACGTGAGCGCCTCGGCGATCGCCTCACAAAAGGCAAAGGCCGGGGCCAGCCACACCCAGCGGCGCACCGTGGCGTTCCCGAGGTGCAGGGTGGCCATGCCGAGGATGAAGAGCTGGCCGACCACGAAGGCGGTGCCGACGTACAGCAGGCTTTCGTTTGGCCCAACGGTCAGCGTGAGGGCCCGGTACACCCGAACCGCGATCCCCGTCGCCGCGCCGGAGAGCACCGGCGACAACCAGAAGCGGTGCGGCGGGCGCTCTCCCAAGGGAAAGGTGCCGGTGACCTGGGGGAAGAGCGGGGCCATGAACTCAAGTTAGGGGACGATCCGGCAGCCCAGAAGCGTGGCGGATCACAAAACGGGGTGGGACGAGCCGTGACGCCACGGTGACCGCAAGCCTGGCAGGGCCCTGCCGCGTCCCCGCCTTCCGTCCCTATGGACCCCGCGAGCTGCCCTGCCGTTTCCCCTGCGTCTGCTGGCCGATCCACTGGAGGCTCTCGGGCACATGCGCCGTCCAGTAGGCCCAATCGTGCTTCCCGGGCCATTCGCGATAGGTGAACGGCACGCCGAGGGCCTGCAGCTCATGGCGGAAGGCCCGGTTCTGGCCGAGGAGGCCATCGTCGGTGCCAATGTCGACGTAGAGCGCGGGAACGAGTGTTCGGCGACGTTGCCAGGCATTGCGCACCCGACGCGCAGGATCACGCGCCCACCATGCGGTGGTGTCCTGCCCGAAGGCCGGCGCGATGAGTGGCCACATGCGCTCGCCCCACCCGGCCTTGAGCTCGGCCACTGACGCTGCATAACGAGGGGCGGTGCCCACGTCGGCCGGTCCGCCGTACAAGGGCGAGAGGACCCCGGAGTGGCTGACCACGGCGCCAAAGACGTCGGGATATGCCATGCCGATCGACACGGCGCCGTATCCGCCCATGGAGAGGCCCGCGAGCGCTCGCCGTTCGCGCCGGGCGTCGGTGCGCCAGGTGCGGTCGACAAACGCGACGAGGTCCCGTGCGATGTAGTCGTCGTAGTGCGGCCACGGGACGCAGTAGCTGTCGACGGTGTCACCACGTCCCTCGCGCGGCGCGAAGTCGCGGCGGCAGGCGGCGTAGTCGCCCAGCCAGTTCCACGTGGTGTACCAGCTGTCGTCGCCGTCCGGCATGACGACGATCAGTTCGGTGCCGGCGGCCGCAAGGGCATCGAGGGCCTGCGCGATGTTGCCACGACGGCTCCAGTCGGTTTCCTCGCCCCAGAGCCCGTGGAGGTAGATGGCCACGGGGTACCGCGTGGCGGGCGACTTGTCGTAGGACGGCGGCAGCCAGGTGACGACCTGCTTCCGCGCGCCTAACGCCTGGGACCAGAACGTGGTGGTGACGAGGCGGCCGGCGGCTCGGGGGGCGGCCGTGCGGGGTGCGGCCACCGGCAACGTGACGGGGACGTGATGCGACGCCCGAATATTCAGTTCGGGGGGGCCCCCCGCACCGACCACGGCCACCAACGACCAGCACGCCCCCCGCCGCCAGCGCGTCATGGCACCGCCGCGATGCACTCGATTTCCACGCGCGCCGACAGCGCCAGCCCATTCGCCCCGAGCGCCGACCGCGCCGGCTTGTTGCGCGGGAAATACGTCGCGTACACCTCGTTCATCGCGTCCCACTCGCGCATGTCCGCCATGAACACCGTGCACTTCACCACCCGGTCCAGCGACGAACCCGACTTCTGCAGGACCTCCTTGATGTTTTCCATCGTCTGCTTCGTCTCCGCCTTGATCCCGCCGGCCACGACGGCGCCCTGTGCATTCGCGGCCGTCCCGATCTGTCCGGCGAGGAAGAGCAGGTTCCCCACCTGGACCGCCGGCGTGAACGGGCGCGTGGGACGCCCGTACGGCGTGTGCCACGTGATCCCGTTCTCCGTGGTTCGCGTATCAGCGGGCGCCGGGGCGCCGCCGGCCGTGGAGGAAGCGGACGACCGGGCGCAGGCGGCGCACAGCAGGGCGAGGACGAGGTATCTCATGGGTCGTGATGAAGGAGGACGTCCGGGGGCCAGCGCCTAACGCGGCCTGAGCCAGAGCACCTGCTCCGTCTCCTGCTCGACGCGGGCCCGGGAAAACACCAGGGGAAAGTACCGATCGTTCCCCCACAGTTCGAGCAGGTCCTTGTAATGCGGGCTGCGCGGGTCGGCCGACTGGCCGGGCACATTCGTCACGACCGAGCGATCCCAGTCCGCCAGGTCGATGATCTCGCGGAATGACGCGCCGGACCCCTGCCGATAGTTCGCGCCGCCCGTGGCGTACACCGTGTTCCCGTCGCCCCCGCGTGAGACCGCGGGCAGGTCATAGCGGGACGACAGCGGGTGGTTGAACGCCGCCACGTGAATGTCGCCCCAGCGCCACTTCGCGCGATCGTTCCCCAGCCGGCGCGTCACGTCGGCCGTCGCGTCGTTGAGCGCCCCCACGAGGGCCGTGTCGCGCACCGCGCGCGCCAGGGACTCGTTCGCGAGCCACGTCTCCAGCCAGCCGTACTCCGCGCGATTCGCCACGAGGCGCGCCGCATCGGGATGGTCCTGCAACTCGCGGGTGATGGCACGCCGGTAGATCGCGGGGGCGAGCGCTGCAAAAAACGTTGGTGCCTGCTGGTCCCGCGACATCCGGAAGTCCCACGCGGCGAGGAGCTTCACGTCGTCGCGACTGCCCAGCCCGGCGCGACCCGCGGCCGCCACCACCTGCGGGACCAGCGCCTCGGCCAGCTTGGACCGGTCGTCGTGCTGGAGTCGCTCGAAGTCCGCCACCGTGAACGTGCCCGGTGCGTCGAGGACCTCGCGCACGCGGTCGATGCGGTAGCGGGACGCCCACTCGTATGCGATGGGCGTGCGGTACCCCGCGGGCAGGATGTTGTGGTTGGCGGTGGCGATGTACCCTGCTGCCGGGTTGTAGGCCCGGGGGAGCTGCATCCCCGGCACGAAGCCGTCCCACTCGTGCGAGCCGTCGCCGGGCACCGGGAGCATCCCCGACCAGCGGCGCCGCGGCATGATCCCGCCGGCCACCCACCCGATGTTCCCGTCCACATCGGCGTAGATCATGTTCTCGCTCGGCATCAGCCAGCGCGTCATCGCCGCCTGGAACTGTGGCCACGTGCGGGCCCGGTCGAGGGACAGCGACGCGAGGTACGATGCCGTCCCCGGCTC
>JAEUJK010000300.1 GCA_016794735.1 Gemmatimonadota bacterium
ACGTCACGCGCCACCTCGGTGGCCGGCGTGTCACGGCGCGACGGCACGCCCCCATCCCGCATCGCGCGCAAGCGACAGCGCGAGCCAGATGCCCACGGCGATGCTCGCGACGCCGGACACGGTGAGCAGGCGGCGTCGCGCGCTCGCCAAACGATCAGACGCCGCCTTGAGCGGAACCGCCATCGCGGCGGTCACGCTCGTCATGGCGACGATCGTGCCCAACCCAAATACGCCGAGGTAGGCGAGCGCCAGCCGCGCGTCGGTCACGGTGGCCAGCACGAGCAGTGCGACCGCCGCCGATCCGGCGAGCCCGTGCATCATGCCGATGAGTGCGGGGCGCGACACCGCCACCGGATGGTCGCCGCGCGACCGGAGGTTGGTCACCCCGATCGCCACCAGCATTGCGGCCACTCCCAGCTCCAACACCTCGGCCACCCCTTCCGCCACACTCACGCGGAACCAGGCGATCACCCCACCGACCGCCAGGATGGTGGCGCTGTGTCCCAACCCCCACAGCGCCCCGACGCGCGCCGCGCCCAGCACCGAGGGGTGCCGGGCGACGATCGCCGCGACCGCGACGACGTGGTCGGGATCCAGCGCGTGCCGCAGCCCGAGCAGGAACCCGAGGACGAGAAGGGAGAGTCCCGAACCCATGGCGACAAGGAACTCATCCGCGACTCGCCGTACAAGGGCTCAGTACTTCGCGATCGACGGATCGACCTCGTCCGACCACCGGAGGATCCCACCCTCCAGGTTCCACACGCGCACGAAACCCGCCGCCTGCAGTTGCCGCACGGCTTTCGCACTCCGTGCGCCGCTGCGGCACGCGACCACGATGTCGCGATCGCGGGGCAGGGCGGGGATCGCCTCACCTAACGAGCCCAGCGGGACGAGCTGGGCGTCCGGGTATTCGGCCACCAGGATCTCGTGGGGTTCGCGGACATCGAGCAGGAGCGGGTCCTGCCCGCGGGCGCGCTGTTCCACGAACTCACGCGGGGTGATCGCCGGCACTTCATCCGCGGCGGCGGACGCGACGTTGATGCCGCAGAACTGGTCGTAGTCGATCAGCGTGGTGAGCGTGCGCGTGCCGCACGCCGGGCATTGCGGGTTGCGCTTGGCCTTCAGGGTACGCCACCGCGCGCCGAGGGCATCGACCAGCAGCAGTCGACCGATGAGCGGGTCACCGATGCCGAGGATGAGCTTCAGCGCCTCACTTGCCTGTAACGTGCCGACCAGCCCGGGAAGGACGCCGAGCACGCCTCCCTCGGCGCAACTGGGGACGAGCCCCGGCGGCGGCGGTTCCGGGTAGAGGCAGCGGTAGCACGGTCCCTCGGCGGTGCAGAACACGGAGACCTGGCCGTCGAAGCGGAAGATCGAGCCGTAGACGTTCGGGACCCCGGCGAGCACGCAGGCATCGTTGACGAGGTATCGCGTCGCGAAGTTGTCGGTGCCGTCGACGACAAGGTCGTAGCGCCCCACGAGGTCGAGGGCGTTGTCGCGGGAGAAGCGCACCTCATGCGGTTCCACCTGGACGTAGGGGTTGATCTCCCGGAGTCGATCGATGGCGGAGGCGAGCTTGGAGCGCCCGACGTCCGACGTGCCGTGCAGCACCTGGCGCTGCAGGTTGGTCACGTCGACGACGTCGAAGTCGACGATGCCTAACGTGCCGATGCCCGCGGCGGCCAGGTAGAGCGCGGCCGGCGACCCGAGCCCGCCCGCGCCGATGAGGAGGACACGCGCGGCCTTCAGCTTGCGCTGGCCCTCGGGGCCAACCTCCGGGAGCAGGAGGTGCCGGCTGTAGCGCGTGAGTTCCTGGTGGGAAAGCGCAGCCTCCCGCTGGGGGGTGATGAGCGTCGCCATCGTCAGCCTCCGGCCACGGCGGGAACGATCACGATCTCGTCACCTTCGCACACCGTCGTGGCGAAGCCATCGGAAAGGCGGATGTCCTCGTCGTTGAGGTAGACGGTGACGAAGGGATACGGCTCGCCATGTTCGTCACGGAGGCGCGGGCCAACCGCGGGGAAGCGGGCGACGAGGTCGTCGAGGACAGCACCAACGGTGTGGCCATCGCCGAGATGCTGGCGCAGGCCGCCGGTCTGGGCGGCGAGGGCCGATGGGAGGTGGATGGGTACAGGCATGGTCAGGGATCTCGTGAGATAGGGGATGGGCGAGCGTCAGGCCGACAGCAGAGCGGCGACGTCGCGAAGTCGCGGAGGAATGACGGGGACGCCGGAGAGGTCGCCGGCCAGCGATTCGGCGGTCTTGAGGCCGTTGCCGGTGATGCAGAGGACCACCTCGTCGTCGGGCGAAAACGCGCCGCGGGCGGCGAGCTGTTTCGCGGAGGCGTAGGTGACGCCGGCCGCCGACTCGCCGAAGAGTCCGGTGAGTGAGGCCAACTCGCGAATGCCGTCGAGGATGGCCGCGTCGTCCACGTGGGCGGCGCCACCACCGCTGGTGCGAAGCACCTCGGCGGCCTGGCGACCATCGGCCGGGTTGCCGATGGCCAGCGAGCGTGCAATGGTCGCCGGGCGTTCGGGGATGATCTGGCCCTCCCCGCGCTCGAACAGGCGCACGATCGGCGCGCACCCGGAGGCCTGCGCCCCGTAGATGCGCGGACGCGGTCCGTCCACGAGGCCTGCGGCGCGGAACTCCCCAAAGCCCTTGTGCAGCTTGGTGACGAGCGAGCCGCCGGCCATCGGCGCGACCACGGCGGTGGGCTGGCGCCAGCCGAGTTGTTCGGCGATCTCGAACGCCATCGTCTTGGATCCCTCGCCGTAGTACGCGCGGAGGTTCACGTTGGCGATGCCCCACGCATACTCGTCGGCGAGCTGCGCGCAGAGGCGATTGACGTCGTCATAGGTCCCGCGCACGCGCACGAGTCGCGGTCCGTACACGAGGGTCCCCACGAGCTTGGCCTGCTCGAGGTCCTCGGGGACGAAGATCCAGGCGGGAATCCCCTCGCGTGCGGCCGCCGCGGCGACCGCGTTCGCCAGGTTGCCGGTGGAGGCGCAGGCAATGGCCTCGAGGCCGAACGCCTGCACCGCGTTGATGGCCATGGCGACGACGCGATCCTTGAACGACAGGCTGACGGACGACAGCGCATCCGCCTTGAGCCATGCCCGGCCCACGCCTAACGCGCGCGCCACGCGCGGCACCTCGAGGAGCGGGGTCCACCCCACCTGGCGCGCGGCGACGGGTTCGCCGAGGAACGGAAGCCACTCCGCATACCGCCACAGGGACAACGGGCGGGCCGCGATCGTGTCCCGGTCGGGGAGGGTGCGGTCCTGGGGATAGGTGACCTCGAGGGGGCCGAGGCATTCGGCGCACGACGCCGTGGGGCGCGCGGCCGTGTGGGCGGCGCCGCACAAGGCGCAGGCGAGGGGCAGCGCCTCGAGGCCGGAGGGAATCGCGAGCGTGCTCATGCGGCCACCTGCGTGCGAGCGCGGCGAGAACGTTCAGCTGCGGCGTGCGCGACGTCGGCGAGCAGCGCGGACGCGGTGTGTGCGCCACCGGCCCCGGGCCCAAACCAGCGCAGCTGGCCGGCGAGGGCGGCGTCCAGTTCGATGGCATTCGTGGCGCCGCTCACGTGCAGCAGCGGATCATCCGCCTCGAGGACGCGAGGCTCCACGAGGAGGTGGCCACCGCCGTGCGTCCACGCGTCGGCCACGACCCGCAGCCGACGCCCCGACGCAAAGGCGGACTGCGCCGTGGTCTCCGCGCGTGCATCGAGGCCACGCACGCGAACGCGGTCACGGTGGATCGGGGTGCGCCAGGCGATCGTTGCGAGGATCGCCAGCTTCGCGGCGGCGTCGGAGCCATCGAAGTCCGCCGTGCTGTTGGGTTCGGCGAGGCCAGCGGCCACGGCGTCGGCGACAGCGGTGTCCCAGGAGGCGCCGCGCTCCACCGCGCTGAGGACGAACGTTGAGGTGCCGTTCAGGATCCCGCGAATGGCGCGGATGTCCTCGCCCTGCAGGGAGTCGCGCAGGGTGCGGACGATGGGAATCGCGGCGGCCACGGCGCCTTCCGCGAGGCACCCCGGGTGGCGATCGGCCAGGGCCTGCAGGAGCGCGTAGGAGTTGGCCACCGCCTGCTTGTTGGCGGTGACGATGGTGGCGCCGCGATTGAGGGCCGCGAGGAGCCAGTCGCTGGCCTCACGAGCCCCGCTTGCCTCGACGACGAGGTCGAGTGCGGGATCGAGCGCGAGGTCGAGGGGATCGTCGCACACGCGGACGCGCGGATGGACGAGTCGAACGCGGTCCGGTCGCCGCACGGCGATCCGGGACAACTGGACGCGGACCCCGGTGCGACGCTCGATCCGGATGGTGGCGTCTGCGAGGTGGTGCGCGAAGCTCTGGCCAACGGTGCCGTGACCAATGAGCCCGAGCCGAAGCACGGGTGCTGCCATGGGACATCCTCCGTCCACCCGTCCCGGAGGTCCCGGAAACAAAAAGCCCCCGAACGGCATAGCCTCGGGGACGAGTGGGCTGTTTAGCGGTTGGTTTAACGTGGCCGCAAGTTGCCGTAAATCGCCACGGAATTTCGATTGTGCGAGAGAGTATCGGCAGGTGCCCGCCGGTTGTCAAGCCCGCGCGTTCAGGCCACGCGTCGCGTCTTCTTCTTGAGGAAGTCCATGAGGATGTACTGACCCAGCGTCATGGTGTTGGTGAAGTAGGCGCGTCCGCGACTGATCGCGGAGACGTGCTTCACGAACTCCACGAGGGCGCGGTCACGCGCGAGCATGAAGGTGTTGATCATGATGCCGGCGCGGCGACAGTCGGCCACTTCGCGCAGCGTTTCGCGAATGACCCACGCATCGAGGCCCATCGCGTTCTTGTAGGTCTCGCCATTGGGCATCGTGAGCGCACTGGGCTTTCCATCGGTGATCATCACGATCTGCCGCATGTCCTTCTTCTGCGCGAGCAGGATGCGACGCGCCAGCTTGAGCCCTTCCGCAGTGTTCGTGTGGTACGGCCCCACCTGCGCGTGCGCGAGCGTGGCGAGCGGGATCTCCTCGGCGCCGTCGTGAAAAAGCACGACACGAATGGTGTCGCCCGGGTACTGCGTGCGAATGAGGTGCGTGAGTGCGAGCGCGACCTTCTTGGCGGGGGTGAAGCGGTCCTCGCCGTAGAGGATCATGGAGTGCGAGCAGTCGAGCATGAGGACCGTTGCGCACGACGAGCGATACTCGGCGCGGTTCACCATCAGGTCCGGGTAGTCCACGTCGAGCGGGATGTCGAGCGAGCCGGTGCGGGCCAGCGTGTTGGCGAGGGTCCCGTTGACGTCGAGGTTCAGCACATCGCCGAACTCGTACGGCTTGCTGCCGGCGTCGGCCTCGACGCCCGTGGCGAGGTGCGGGGTCTCATGGCTGCCGAACGAACTGCGGCCTAACGAGCCAAGGATGCCGCGCAGCGCCTTGTATCCCAGGAAGTCGATCCCCTTGCCGGTGAGCGAGAACTGCACGTCGCGCGCGGCCGCGCGGGCGAGGCCGCCGGGCCCCATCACTTCCTGGTGGGACTCGGGGACACGCGGCTGCTGTTCCGCCTTGAGGTAGCCCTGCTCCATGAGGCGCTGCACGATCTTGTCGAGCAGCTCGGCGAGCGAGGCTTGCGCCACCTCGTCGTCGTCGCCGCGCAGCGCCTTGAGCATCTCGGGGGTGAACTGCCCCGAGTCGATCAGCGCCTGGAGGATCGCTTCCTTGAGGGCGTCGAGCGATCGATCGGCGTCGTCCCCGGTTTCCCCCCAATAGGGGTGCCATGACGGCCCACCCGCAAATCCCGATTGCAGCAGGAAATCCGAGAGTTGCTCCAGCAACTTCTCGAGGTCGACGGCGTCCGCGGACTCCGGGGAGAACTTCGAGTACGTGTGGGAACGCATCAGCACCGGGGTAACGACCACGGGGAAGGTACCACGAGTCGCCGAGTGATGGGGGTGAACGTCCGCCGAACCACTACCGAACGTCGGTCATCTCCCGTTGCTGGGGCCGCCTCGCCGACCCCACGTTGGACTTCCGGACCACATTCCAAGCGCGGGTATGGGCAGAGGCGACGGGCGATTCCTGAAGGCCGGTGCGGCGCTCCTGGGCACGCTGCTGTGTGCCGGGGGGGCCGGGGCCCAGCAGGCGGACACCGTTCCCCCCGCGCCGGCGACGGTGCCACGGTCGCTGGGACAGCCGCCCGTCTGGCAGGGTTACCTGGGTGCGTATCGCGCCGCTGGGGGTTCCAGCGCCACACCGGTGGTCGCGGTGTACGGCGGGGCATATCGGGCGTACCGCGGTGCCGTGAGCGGCGTGTTCGGCGTGAGTGTCGAGCCGTTGCTCACGGTGTCCCCCGAGGTGCATCCGGGGGTACGCGCCTTGTTCACCAGCCGGGCCGTGTCCCTGAGTGCTGGTGTCCAGTTCGTGGAGGGGCGCAATCAGCTCGAGTCGATCTTCAGCTGGAACACCGCCATCCTGCGTGGTGGCGTGCTGGGCCATGGCTCGATGCTCCGCGTGGATTGGACGCCGCATGGGACCCATCGCCTGGCCGCTGGCTTTCAAGTGCCGCTGCATCCGCTCGCTGGTCACACACGCCCACGGCGAACCGGGGTGTCGCTGCCTTCGGCGAAGTCGGCGCCACCAGCACCCATGTTGCCGATCCCGGAGGCTGCGGACTCCGCGCTCCGGGCCATGAAGGTCGCCGGCGCGGACGTTGAACGTTTCTCCAACGCATACCCGACGGTTGCCAATGGGCCGCTCCGTCGTTCGCTGGATCGATTCCGTGCACGCGTACGGGCCCTGCGCGACACGATCACGGCCGCGCGCCCCGGCTTCCCCAACGGCGTGACGTACGAGGCCGCGGAGGCGAGCTACCACGCGGCGCTGGACGCTGCGTTCACGGCCGTGACTCCGGCAGGGATGGCGGCGGAGGTCGCGCGCGTCGCGCGGCGCGAGGTCCTGCATCAGGTGATCCTCCCGGTCAATGCGCTGTTCGGGCAGGTGAAGGAAGGCCACACGCGACTCGACGGGCTGCGCGCAAACGCTGACGCCGGGTTTGCCCGGTGGCTGGCCGACTCGTCCGGCATTCCGGAGGTTGACTGGCCGGCGATCCAGCAGGTGAACCGGGCGTACGGCGACCTGGTCGAGGAGGCCTACCGGCGGCGCATGCGCAACGGCGCACGATCCCGCGCCCTGTGGCTGCCACCACAACTGGCCCTCCGGCCAGAGGATCATGACGAACAGGGAGAGATCGACGCGCTCATCGAGCGCGCGACGGATGCGGTCTTCACGGAGGAGAACCGCATCACCTACCTGCGCAGCGCCGATGTGCAGTACGAGTTCCTCCGAACGATCCGCGCCGCACGGGACTATCACGTGCTCTGGCTGCACGACTTCATGGGGCGCAATCGCGGTGAGTACGACGCGGTGGGTTTTGCGCTGACGGTGAACGGGTACCTCGCCGCACTCACCGACGCGGTACGGGCGTATGACCGGACGCACCACCTCCCGCAGTACTTCATCTTCCTCGACCAGCACTTCTACGACCTGCGCGACGGTCGCCTCTGGATGACACTGCTCGAGGATCCGCTCGGCGCGAGCCGGAACCTGCTCGCCAGCGACAGCGCACTCAGTCGCCAGTTGGGGGACCAGCTCACTGCACTGCAACGCGCGGTGGAGGGATCGCGCGACCTGCAGGCCGAGGCGAGCAAGCGTGGCGGATCGTCGTGGGTGCGCCGGCAGGTCAAGGTCCACGTGAGCGTGACCCTCCCGAGCGACTTCTCCTTCCGCAGCAAGCACATCGTGCCGGGGGTGCCGCTGGTTCCGGACAACATCGTGCGGGACCATCGCAAGATGGCGTTCTACGACCTCCGCGAGGACGACCCAAACCGCGGTGAGCTGGTCATTGCCGGGGCGGGCATCGGTGAGCAGTACGCGAGCGGCACCTGGGATGACCGGGCCCTGCTGTTGCGTGGCCCGGCCGCCATCCGGGCGAAGGTGGCGGCGCGCGACCTGCTCCGCGCCCACGGCCTGCGCGCGGACGAGCTCCCGGAAGTGCTCGGCGTCAGCGCCGGTGCAGACGCACTGGCCTCGCTGGGTGGCGACCCGCGCAACGTGGCGACCGTCGCCCAACTCCACAACACGCCGGGGTTCGGCACCAAGTCGTCCACGGTCGCACGGGCGATGCTCTACAGCCTCATGCCGCGCGGGAGCATGATGGTCGTTCCCGATCCGCTCTGGCTCAGCAGCGAATGGGCCGGGATGCTGGTGGGGGCCGCGATGCGCGGGGCCGAGGTCTATGTCGTGGCACCGTCCATCCTCAATGCCCCAAGCGCGGGATTGCCGCAGGTGTCGACGACCCATGACCTGCTCGCTCACCTGCTGGTGCTCGGCGAGGAGATGCGCACCGTGATGGAGGGCGCGGGCGGCGCGCTGCACATCGGGATCTTCACCGCCAAGGAAGACGTGAACGATGTCCGCGCGCAGATCGCCGAGATCAGCTCGGGGCTGCGTCGCTCGCGCATCGCGCGGCAGGCCTTCCCGTTCCCCGCCGCGCTGGTGGCCGCGACGGACTCGCTCCCCACGATGCTGGAGCTGCCCACCTATGCGCCGGAGGCGCTCGCCGAGGACGCGCTGCTGCGCCTTCCGCAGCTGCACCAGAAGACGCAGTTCTTCGCCACGCGTGAGGCCATTGGCCGCCTGGTGATGTTGCCGGAATGGCGCGACATCTTCCTGCGCGTCTTCGCGACCCGGATTCGTCAGGCGTCCGCGGTGCGCGACACGGCGGGCGCGGAGGTCGCTGCCCGCGCGTACATGGGTGTCGGACTGACGATGATCGAGAAGTACCGGTCCGCGATCCCCGAACCCGGCAAGGACATCTTCTACCTGAGCCTGGGGTCCCAGAACCAGGACCCGCGGGGCATGTGGCTCGATGGTGAGGCGACGCTGCTCGTGAGTGGCGTGGGTGCGGTGGTCGCGGTGCCGGACTTCTTCTACCTGCTGGCGCGCTCGACCTGGGTCACGCGGCTGGACCAGCTCCGCCGGTTCTACCCGCCGGTGGACAACCTGCGGCGCCGACTGGGCCGGATGATCCGCTACGCGCTGTAGCCCAGCACCATCCGCAACCGGGGGACGGGTGCCTAACTTACCGGGGTGAGTGCCCCGCGCCGCCCCGCCAATCCGTTCCGGGTCCTGCTGACCCACGTGAACTTCCGGCGCTTCTGGGTGGGCCAGACGCTCTCGCTCATCGGAACGTGGATGCAGTCGATGGCGGTCGGTTGGCTGGCGCTCGACCTGTCGAACAGCCCGTTCGTCGTCGGTGTGGTCGTCGCGTGTTCCGCGTTGCCGATCCTGCTCTTCTCCCTGGTCGCCGGGGTCCTTGTCGACCGCACGGACAAGTTGCGGCTCGTGCAACTCGCCCAGGTGCTGCTCCTGGTGGATGCGGTGTTGCTGTGGTGGTTCACGTGGCGTGGATCGCTGGGGATCCCGGCACTGATCGGCCTGGTGTTGTTCGGCGGGCTCGTGGTGAGCGTCGAGATCCCGGCGCGGCAGTCGCTGATGATCGACCTCGTGGGGCGCGACGACCTGCGCGACGCCATCGCGCTCAATTCCTCCGGGTTCAACCTCGCGCGAATCATCGGGCCGCCGATTGGTGCGGCCATCATCGCGCGGTGGGGCATTGCCTGGTGTTTCTTCGTGAACGCCGCGAGTTACCTCACCGTGCTCGTCGGGCTCTGGCTCATCCAGTTGCCTCCGCGCGTCATCGAGCCACCGGCGACGTCGCCGTGGGAAGGGCTGCGTGACGGGGTGCGGTACGTCCACGGGGACCATCGGCTGCGTGGCCTGGTGGAGACCATCGCCGTCTTCGCGATCCTGTGCACGCCCACGCTCGCACTCATGCCCGTGCTGGCACGCGACCAGCTGCAGCTCGGTCCGGGGGGATACGGCGTGTTGCTGTCCGCAGTTGGTATCGGCGGGATGTGCGGCGCGCTCGCCCTGGCGGCGTCGAGCCCGAGGCTCCGGCGGGGTCGGTTGCTCATGCGGTCGCAGTACGCGCTGGCCGCACTCATCTTCCTCGTGGCACTCTCACGCTGGCCCACGCTCACCTACGTGCTGCTCCTCGGGACGGGGTTCGTGCTCATCGTGAACTCCGCGCTCGGGAACACGATGATGCAGGCGATCGCCCCGGATGAGTTCCGCGGGCGCCTGATGTCGGTCTACTCGCTGATCGTCGTCGGCCTTCCGCAGGTCGTGGGCGCCTTCGCCGCCGGGGGTGTCGCTCGCTGGCTCGGCATCGGGTGGACCCTGGCCGCGAGTGCGGGGCTGATGGCCGTGTACGGGCGGTGGGCGTTCGGGCGCTACCCGCAACTGCGGGAGTTGTAGTCAGGGCTCACACGCTGGCGACAAACGCCTGGGGGAGCGAAAATCCGGCATCCCTCGCCCCATTGCACGCATGCTTGCTTCTCGATTCCTGCTGACCGCGGGTCTCCTGCTTCCCGTCGTCACGCACGCCCAGCGACGCGCCGAACCGGCCGCGCCGCAACCCGCCACAATCGACAGTGCGTGGTACAGCACGCTGAAGTGGCGCCACGTCGGCCCGGAAGGAAACCGCGTCACCTCGGTGGCCGGTGTGAACGGCGATCGGACGACCTACTACGCCGGCGCCGCCTCGGGTGGCTTGTGGAAGACGAGTGATGCCGGGAACACCTGGCGCCCGATCTTCGACGACCA